>NZ_JBQIOP010000054.1:0-26867 GCF_056822245.1 Petralouisia sp.
TGTTCCCCGTAAGCCTCCGGCTGCGCCAGCTCCAGAAGGTGCCCCACGCACCAGCTCACCAGACACCCGCCGCCCTCCAGGTAGCCGTCTTTTTTCTCATTCGCACCCAGGACCGCCGCCAGCGACATGGCGACGGAGGGCTTTTCCGCAATCACTAACTTCATTCAAATAACCTCCATTGAAATAAAGGCTTTATAGCAGCCCTTTATATGCTCGGTTCCTGTTTGGTTTTATGGCTTTCCCTGTGGCTCTTTGCATCCTTTTCCTGAACCTTTGCTTTATTTTCGGAAAGCCTCTCTAAAAGCCCTTTTTCCTGTTTCCGTCCCAGGGTTTTTGCTGCCCGGTCAAAATACTGCACCTTATCGGAAAGTAAATCCTCTGGCAGCACCTGGGAAGCATTGACTTCCCTGACCATATTTTCCAGTTCTTTTGTCTGCATGTTCCCGTTATCCGGCACAATTAAGACCTCATGGACGGATGATGGAAGGACATAAAAATCGGAACCAAGCAGTTCGCCGATTTTATCCAGTACGCCATCCCGCGCCAAAGCCCCGGCTCCATCCAGTTTGCTTTGGTTCGTCAGGACATACATAGGCGCAGTGCCAGTTTCTGCTGGTTCCTGTTGGCTGAATAGATTCGTAGGTTTGGCAGAAAGCATAAGCTCTGACATCACATCATCCATTGTATAGAAGCAGACAGGGTTCCGGGCATTTTCCGCTGTAACAGCGTCATGGTGAAGCTGTTCCGGTGTAATCCCCCATAGATTCAACATGTCATTTGTAACAACAGCGGAAGCCGTTCCGCTGCTGTCCTCCATGATCTGAATCCGGTAAGTTGCCGCCAGTTCCCCACATGCGGTACAGGGTTTATCTTTCAAATATTCCTGGTTCTTTTCCGGGTCGCACAGACGGATAGCAAGCATCGGCCTGGCTGTTTCATAATCCTCCAGTCCCTTCACGTCAACAGGAAGCTTCAAACCGCTCTCCATTTTTATCTGTGCGATTTCCTTCATAATGTCCTCCATCGGACGGCCTTTGGAAAACTGTTCCTCATAGTGTTCCAGATAAATGGCCGGCGCAACTGTTTCGTTATTTGTACGGATAATAAGCCCTGTAAGAGTACGATCATTTCCTTTTGTGACTTTTTCAAGGGTTATCTTTGCATCCTGGCAATCTGCCGGCAGATATTCCCGGATATGGTTTTTGATATTTTCTGCAAACTCCTTCTTCATTCGTTTTCCTCCCGTTTCCTGTTTTCCAACCATTCATCTTCCTGCTTTGCGGCCTGCAAAAGACACATCAGAACAACGCCGGCAGACATCCCTCCTGTGAATGTAAGGAAGTGTGTAATCATGTTCCACATAAAAAATCCTCCAAAAATTGGTAAGAAAAACGCCCACCGGAAAGTGGGCGTATCATCAAGTATCAGTTATCCATTCTTTCATTTTCTTTTCGCTGCGGGCTGTCCCGGCAGAACAATCTCCCCGACCGGGATTTCCCGCAGCTCCTTTTTCATCTGGTGCGCAAACCGGATCGTCCTGACCGTGCCCCCTTTTTCCCTCCCGTCATACACGGCGATCACCCGGTCCGAGTGCTCGGCCATGTAGCGGTTCCGGTGGGAATAGACGCTGGGGTGGTATTTCTCCTGCATGACGACAACATCCGCACATGCCTCCAGCATTTCATAGGTCCGTCCCTTTTCCATCAGGTTATCCAGCCGCTTTTGATAAGGGATAACCGCAATCAGCTCCAGCGCCGGATTCGTCTTTTTCTTTTCCAGCACGAACTCTGCAAAATACAGGTCCACGCCGTCCGCAAAGCCGCTCATAAAGCGGGTGAACCCGTCCGCAACAGCGCAGTCAATCTCACGCCGCAGCGCCGCCTTTACATGGTTGATTTCTTTCTGCGGTAAATCCCTGTGCCCGGTGACACAGCATGTCTTTCCTTTCATCTGTCTTTTCCTCCATCCGATAGTTAGTATTCTTCGCTTTCAAAATTATAATAGATTTATTTTAGCGTTTCAATGTAAACACCCTTTTTTATTTTGCGAATAAGGGAAGGGTGTAAGGTACAATCTATTACAGAATAGGAGGCAGAGGCGATGTATGAAGATTTCGTCCCGGAACGGCTGGCAAAGCTGCGGACACAGAAAGGCGTGTCTGCACGCGATATGTCCTTGTCATTGGGACAGGCAAATAACTACATTAACAACATTGAAAATAAAAAGTCCCTTCCCTCCATGCAGTCCTTCCTTTACATCTGTGAATATCTGGGAGTGACGCCCCAGGAATTTTTTGACGAAGGGAACCCGGCCCCGCAAGCCTTAAAGGAATTTATCGCAGAGGCAAAAAAACTGGATTCCAGGTCAATGGGTTATATCCTCGGCATTATGAAAGAACTGAACAGCAAGCGCTAAGGCGGCCAGGGTGTTGGCCGCTTTTGCTATTCTGTAAATTTTTTTCGTGCCCCCTTGCATAAATCCCCCAAAGTGGATATACTATAAGTAAGAAAGTAAGAACTTCTAACTTTCAAACTTAAAAAGGAGATGATTCTATGCTGGCAGAATTACGCCAAAAAGCCCAGGTCACGATACCAAGAGAAATCATTGTCAAGCTCGGCTTGTCAGAAGGCGACAAACTGGACATTTTCGAGAAAGACGGTTCCATCTGCATCATGCCGGTGGTGGTCTATCCAAAGAACACCCTGAATGAGCTCCGGGAAGAAATTGACGGGGTAAAAGCAAAAATCGCATCCGGGGAACAGCCGGTCTTTGACAGCGTGGACGCCCTGTTTGACAGACTGGAGACAGAATAATGGCGTATGAGTTTACCTTTACGCCCCGTTTCCAAAAGCATTTCAAGGGTCTGGCCGCCCAGGAGAAGAAGCAGCTTAAAAACAAGCTGGAACTTCTGGCTGAAAATCCTTCCCATCCGTCGCTGCGGACCAAACGCATCCAGGGCACCACGGACCTTTTCGAGTGCAGCGTCAACATGGACATCCGCATTATCTGGTATTATGAAGGCGATAAAATGATTATCCTGGTAGACGTAGGGCATCACGACATATTAAGGCAATTTTAAGCAGCGGGGCGGTACGCTATGACGGCGTACTGCTTTTTGCTGCCTTTCTTTTATTGTACCCTGCAATCCTCCTGATATGCCCAATCCCACTACCGGCGATAAACCAGGAATCACTCCCGGAATGTCACTTTTTTATTTTCCTGTACTTCCAAATCCGCCTGCGCCGCGCTGCTTACCCAGCTCCGAAACAAAGTCCGCAATGACGACGGGGGTGATCACAAGCTGCCCCACGCGGGAGCCTTTGGAAAGCTCCTGGGTCTGGCTGCTTACATTGCTGATGATCGCATGAATCTCCCCGCGGTAGCCGGAATCCACTGGTGGCAGCTCACAGACCAGCCCTTTTACCGCCATGCTGGTGCGCGGGAATACATAGCCCGCATATCCGTCCGGCACTTCAATCCCGAACCCAAGAGGGACCCTTGCAATCTCGCCCGGCTGTAACGAGCAGTCATAAGGCATGTAGACATCCGCGCCGGCGTCGTTCCCATGCGGACGGAAAGGGCGGCGGTCCTCCGGCACGCCAAAGTCGATCAGTTTAATCTTCATGCGCCGCCTCCTTCCGAAAGTGCCGGATAGTCTGTTTTCAGGATGTCTCCGGGCATCATATCCGCTTTCAGAATGTTCCCGCAGGTCATTTTCCCCTCCAGGCATTTGTCCTTTTGGCAGAAGGGACCTGTAAGGCCAGGGGCAAACAGCACCGGGCTTAATGTATGAAGCTCCTGCCAGATTTTTAAGAGCACGATCCGGGTCTCGTCCGTATTGCGCCGGCATACCCGCTGGCCGATGATGTGTTTCCACTGGTAGGGCGTGGCGCTGATAACCAGCACATTCCGAAGCCCCTGGGGTGTGGCATATCCCGCCGCGTCATGACCGATTCCCTCGGCGCACAGCTTTTCGTAACAGTCCATGCCTTCGTGGCAGCTTTTTAAGTACAGTTCCCGGACCGCAGCCGGGGCGGTGATAATCTCATAGGGTATGGCAAAATCCGCCTGCCCCGCATAATTGCTGTACTGTAAAGACGCGCTCATAAACTTCACTTCGTTCTGGTGCCGGGTGATCTGTGAAAGGAACCTCCGGCTTGCCCCTACAACGGCGACGGTGATCACCGCAAATTTCTGGACCGTCGGGTGGGGAAGGGCGCTGATGGCCGCCACAGAATCGTCACTGAACGATTTTTCATAAAGGGCCGTCAGTTCGTCCATTGTGGCGATCTTGTGGCCCCTCTGGGTGAGCCGGGCGGCAAAGACCATGTTTTTCTCGGCCTCCGAAACCGCCTGGCAGTTCAATATTTTTACTTCAATCCGTCTGATTGGTATGTCCCTCCTTTACAATGGCTTTCAGCAAGAACAGATAGTTGAGGCTGTCTGTGATCTTTTCCTCCCATGTGCTTATCCCGTAATCCGTATCATTGTCAAAGCACATGTCATACAGGGAGACGATATGCTTCGCCAGCATCCCGGCAAGGGCGCGCTCCGGCGTGGTATGCTGCAAGGCTGCCGCCGCCTTAAAAGCCCCCAGCCGGTCTGTATCGTCCCCGGTGTATTCCTTCGTTTTCTTCTGCAGTGTGTCGGCACAGAGCCGCACCTGCCCGTCAAATACGGCATTGACTTCCTGCTGTGTGATATGGCATCCCTCCTTTGAAAAATGGTTTGTCCCGAATACTGTATAGAATCCGGGACCGTTTTACTTGAAGCAGAACAAAATACGCATGATATCCCTTATCCGCTGCATTTCAGGCGCTCGGCAGATAAATCCAGTCGTGCATCAGGCACACGCTGGGCTCGTCCTCCCTGGGTATCATGTGGTAGGTACATTCCCCATACACGGTCCGCTTGTCCTCAATCTCCATTCCGTATGCCTTATAGAAGCGGTATTCCAGGTTGGAAATGATACAGCGGAGCGTCTGCAGCGCCTCCCGCTGCGGGGTCACGATCAGGTCCCGGTCAATGCTGCGCTTTAAGAACAGCAGGGATTTATAAAGCTGTACCTCCGTCCGGTAAGGGCGGTAATCCCCATGCTCCAGCCAGCCGCTAAAGGCCACCGGCCCGCTCTGGACCACATCACGCTCCGGGTGGTAATACTCGTAACAGTCCAGGTTTGCCGTATTCAAAAGATAGAGCATTTCCCGGACCTCATTCTCCGGCATGTCATAGAACCGCAGAAGGGAGCGGTACAGATGGACGTAGCCGGGTATCGAAACAATGGTATTCACCATAGAAAAATCCTCCTAAATAGCAGGTGCGGGAGCAGACAGCCCCCGCACCGGTTTCCAATATTCCTGTTAATCGTTTACAGCCGCCAGCTTTCCCATGACAATAAAGCGGCTCTTACCTCCAGGCGTACAGGTGGAAAGGGTCAGCACCTTGTCACTGGAAGTCACCGTAACATCGGTTTCAATGACAGACCGGCCCGTCATTTCAGAAAGCCAAGTGGTGTAGGCACCGTCATCCTTCCAGCTAAGCCTCCAGGGGGAGGCGTCGCTGCCGGACTCTCCGGGTTCTGCCGCAAATGCCGTGAAGATTTCCACGATATAGCCGCCGCTAGGGGTGACAAGAAACATCTGTGGGTGTCCGTCATAATAACTCTGCCCGTCATACTCATTCAGTGCGGCGAACATGGAGCCGTCCCGCATGTTGTGGCCATAGATAATGGTATTGCGGTCCGAAAAATCCGCCTGGTTCTCATAGTCTGCAAACAGGCAGCCCACCTTGTTATAGGTGCCGTCGTACAGATGGTGCAGGTAATACTCGTTATCGTCTGTCTGCGTTACCGGGTAGTTGATGGCCGTATCGGGAAGGTTGAGCCACCCGATGATGTCCGTCCCGTTTTCCCTGAGGGCTTCAAAATCAACAACAGGGAGGACTAAACTTAAATCCTCCCTGCCTGTTTCTTCCTCTGTCCCCGGTCCTTCCGGCTCCCCTGCCTGCTCCGGTATTTCCACATGTTCCGCCAGCCCGTCATAGGTCCCGGAGCTCTCGGCATACTGGCCAAGGTCACGGACAATCAGGAACCCGCTGCCAAGAGCCAGCGCCGCACAGAGGGAAAGTACCGCAATGCAGGCGGTCTTTGCCCTGGCGGTATTTCTGCTGTGCTTTCCCTTTTTGAAATAGACCGCAGCAGACAGCCCGCCGCCAATCACAGCCAGCGCCAGAAGCCCGCCATACAGGAAGATGAAATTATCATCCCCGGTCTGCGGAACCGCCTTATATGGATTGGACGGCGTAACAGGGTTGGAAAGTGTTGACGGCGTATCCGGTGTTTTCGGTTTCTCCGTCTCCTTCGGGTTTTCAGGCGTTTTCGGTTTCTCCGGTTTTTCATTGAAAAACTGAACCGTTGCGGTTTCGTCTGCCTTGATCTCCACCGTGGCAGCGTCGGGAATGATATAGTCCCTGCTTGCCCGGTTGGAAATTTCCGTTACGGTATAAATGCCAACGCGCAGCCCCCTGACCTCGATCACGCCGGATTTTGGAGAAGTGAAGGTTTCACAGTAGGAGCCGTCCGCACTCTTAACCTCAAAAGCAAACCCATCCTTGCGCCCGTCGCTGGAATCCTTCGTGATTTTCAGGTTTCCGCGGTACGCCTCATTGGTAAAGCCCCGTCCGTCCTCGCCGTTTTCCACAACCGCCACCTGGCCGTCCTCGGTAATCTCAAAATAGTAGGCGTTTTCGTCAAGCTGATAGCCCTCCGGCGCTTTTGATTCTTTCACAAAATAACCTTTAGCCAGAAGATTTTCCGCTGTATGGTAGCCCGCATCCGATTCTTTCAGTGTGCCGATCTTCGTATCTTCGGAATCAAATTCCTTGTTGCCGTTGGCGTCCTCATACAGATCGAATACTGCGCCGGAGAGGAAGCGCAGGAAGGTGTTATTCTCTTTGTCCTCCTTCTCCACAGAAGAAGGCTCGTCTACGGCTTCGGTTTTCATCACTTGCACGCTGCCGCGGATCAGGGTGTTTTCCACCTTAATCTCAATTCTCTGGCCGTCCACACCGATATAGATATGGTGTTGTTCGGGGCTTACCGTATAAAGCGCCGGAGAGGAAATTTCCTTTACGATCCAGTGGCCGTAAGGAATATCCTCAAAAGAAAAACTGCCATCCTCGGCAGTGGTAACAGTAATCAGGGCGTTTTCTTCGGTAAATTCTTCCGTATCAGGCTGAAACAATCCTATAACCGCACCGGCCAGCTTCACATCTTCGCCGCCCTCCGGGTTTTCACCGACTTTCACGCCGTCCACACGCCCACGCAGCAGGTCGTTGGAAACAGCCTCGCCCTCACCCACAAGAATCTGCACCAGCGCCGCCTCCTGGCCTGCATACTCAAAGACAACCGGATATTCCGTATCAGGGAGGATATAGGCGCTGTTTGTGGTGCGTTCTTTCACATAGTAGCTGCCAAAAGGCAGGTCGGAGGCAAAGGAAGCGCCATAGCCGCCCGCCTCATTTGCAGAAACGGAAACCACCTCTAAAAGCCCGCCTGCCGGGATCACGCTGCCGTCAAGGGCCGTCAGGCCTGCGGAAGCATACAGCCCGAAAGAAATATCTTTGTATTCCTCATTCATGCCAAGCCCAAACAGTTCGTCCGTTTCCAGCGCTTTAAGCAGGCTCACAGCCACTTTCTGGCGCTCGTCATAAAGTCCGATGGCGGTCTGCGTCACTTCCACGGTCTCGCCCGCATAAGTAAGCTCGGCATATTCCGGCTGGGTGTTTAAGACCATCCCCTCCGGCGCCTGGCGTTCCTCCAGACGGTAGCGCCCCAGATACAAAAGCCCGCTCTGCGCCGTTCCATCCTCCCCGGTGGTAAGGGTCTCCACAACGGTATCTTTTGGCGCCCTGAGCGTACCGTCACCGGTATAAATATCTTCATCCGCGATTACGTCATAGACCGCACCAGGCAGCCCCATAACTTCATACACCGGCTGGTACAGGCCATCGTTCTCCTGGATGGAAGCGAATACCTCACCGGTCTTGGTGATGGTAAGCTGCCCCTTCTGGGGCATATTGTACTGTGTGACCGTGACAACGGCCTCGCTGCCGTCAATGGTAAACGGCACCGGTTCACTGGATAATACATATCCATAAGGCGCCGCCACCTCGTAAAGCTCATAATCTCCGGTATGCAAAGGCTCCGGCAGCATCAGCCAGCCTTCATCCGAAACATAGAAAGTATCAAGGGTTTCCGGGTTCGGATAGTAAATATCCTGGGTGACAAATTCCCCGGTGGAGAGGTCCTTGATCTGGAAGCCTGTGCCGGCTATGGGGATAATATTACCGGTCTCCGCGTCGCATTTCTCCACACGCAGCCTTGCAGTAATGGTACGGTTATTCAGGATATAGCTGTAAGTCTGTCCATTGGAAGAAACAAAGACCGTAAAATCCGGGATAAATGCTTTCCCTTCCTCACCGGAAATCTGGTGCACCGTGTAATGTCCGTAGGGGAGCATTTTAGAGGCGGCGAAGCCGTCCCCGTCGGTGGTGAGCAGGTCACGCTCGCTTTCCTTTGCCGCGTCATAGCTGCCTGCCGCCTTTAAGTAGACCTCAAAGACCGCATCGGCTTCCGGGCGCTCAATCACGCCCTCATTGGGTTCGTCCGTATTTTCATCTTCGGACACATCCGGGTCCGGGTCGTCCGTATGCTTCACAAGCTGGATATTTCCGTAAATGACCGTTTCCTTGACCTGGTTCTCGGTGGTGTTCAGCTCCACTTCATAAAGCGTCGGAGAAGCGCCCACTTCATAGACAGTATCATTCAGAAGATAGCCGGTGCTCGGCTCAATCTCCCGCACAGTCCAGTTATCACCGCAGACATAGTACCGGGTCATAAAACTGCCGTCCGGCCCGGTGGTATAGGTGTCTACCAGCTCGCCGTTGTTGTAAATTCCATAAGTCGCCCCGGCAAGGGTGGCATCGCCCTGGGCGGTGCCGGTATCTGTGTCGCTCTTGATTACACGGACGCGGAACTTTTTCAGGATATTGCTGAAATGCACCGTGGAGGTCTGGCCGCTTTCAACAGTGACATACTGCGCGGAAGGGGTCACATAGCGGTCCACCGGCAGCTCCTTCACCAGATAGGTGCCGGGCAGCAGCTTTTCCTTGATCTGCCCGTTTTCCCCGGTAGTGACAGTTTCATCCACCTTATTCCCCAGAATGTCCGTGCCGGAGATATGGAAAGGAATCCCGGACACAATGCCGTCCTCACTGGTCTTGACGATCTTTGCGGTGCCGTAGGTTTCGGTTTTGATCTTTACAAAGAAAGAGACCGGATCGCTGGCGCCGGTCATCATGGTCTGGTAGCCGGGCCTCCCCCAGATCAGCATGTCATTGGCAACCGGGATGTCCTTTCGGAATTCAAAGGTGACAGGGTCCATAATCATGTTCTTACTGGTAAACGTGTACTTGTTCCCATTTCTTGTAACGGAAACGCCGCTGCCTTTCAAAATCTCCAGATTGATTTTCAGGTTATTGGTGTCCGTGACAGTAAGGGTATAAACTTTTTTCTCCGTGTCCCATTTCAGTTCCAGCTCCGGGGCTTCACTTTTCTTTGTGGATGTGAAGGACGGCACGGTGGAATGAGAGGCAACCTGCTCTAAAATCCAGTTGTAGGCTCTTTCTGCCGGGCGTCCGGCGATCACACTGAAATACTGATCGGCGTCTGCATGGCCGTTCCCGTGGCGGCTGTAAGGATCGCTCCGAAGCTGCTGCTGGTACTCCCAGAGGATGATCTGTGTCGCCATTTTATAATCATCCTCGTTAATGCCGGACACAGGGAGAGAAGCGCCGGGTTTCCAGCCGTAGATCGCCGTGAGGGTGATCCCCCGCCTTGCCCCGGAAGGAAGGAGGTTTAAGTAATTGCTGTTGGTGCCGCTTTCCGATGTATAGGTATTGTCAGAAGTGTTATAGGCAATGCCGCTCTCCACACAATAGACCTGCTGGCTGCTCCCGTCCGAAGCTGTCAGCATGTAATGCCGGTAGGCACTGCCTCCGGAGCTGGTACGCACATCCATCGTCCCGTCAGAATTGTAGACCAGGTAGGTGTAGGGCGCCGGGCTGTAATAATGCTGCCCGTCAGAACCGACATACTGGTCTCCGAGCCAGGAGCTTGCCTTCTGGCCCACGGAGGCGGCAAACGCCTGGGAAGGGAACACCCCGCAGAGACATACCGCGCAGAGCAGGAGCGCCAGGAGCCTTTTCAGGCCGTGCTTTTTCATATTTACCATAAAAATCCTCGCTTTCTTATATGATTGGAATACAAAAGGACAGCTTTACTCGCTGTCCTCCTGTCCATCGTTGATCCTGTCCTCAAAATCGTCCTCGGAGAGATATTCCGTCCCGCCGTAAGCCTCGTCCGGGTTGAAGCCTTCGCCATACCCGTCATCCTCGAAATCTTCTTCATCCTCTGCCTGCTGTTTCGGACGGACGATCTTCACATAATAACCAACGCCGCCTGCCGCAAGCAGGGCAATGATAATGGAGATGATTGTGCCGGCGCTGCCCTTGTCCTTTTTCGGCTGTTCGGCTTGTGTGGGTTCCTCCGTTTCCGCAGGTTTTTCCTTCCCGGCGCAGCCCTTCCGGTCATTCTTGCAGACCGGGCAGGCGGTATCGACTTCCCCCGCCGCGCATTTATCCGTACAGGTGCAGACGTCCTCTGCCGGGATCACGCTCATGGTGCCCTCGCTCTTTTCTGCCAGAGCCATCAGGTCGGCCTCGGTAACGCCGTTCAGGAAGTAGACGTTGTTGCCGTCCCGCTTTCCGTCAATAATCAGATAGAACACATTCCCGTCCTCGGTGGTGATGGTGTAAAACTGTTTATCCCCATCTTCCCCGGTGGCCGTATCTAACACTGTGCCGGTGCCCTCCGGGGTAAATGCGCCGTCCGGGATAGCGGAAGCGGTTTCCGTTTCCTCCTGGGAATCGGAGCTGCCGCCATTTGTGCCGGAGGCTGTATTGCCGCCGGTATTGGCGTCCGTATTCGTACCTGTATTAGAACCGTTCCCGGAATGGCTGCTGCCGGAATTACTGTTCCCGGAATTGCTGCTCCCGGAATGGCTGTTTGTGCTGCCGGGGGAAATAGCCTGGGCCTGCGCCGGTTTTACCGCCGTGCCGCTTTGGTTCTGCTGCGTTGCAGCCGCAGGTTTTTCCGTGGACGCCGGTTCCTCATAATAGGGGTTCTCAAACTTCACGGCTTTTGAGCGGTTCCCGGCATAATCCTGGGCGTACACGCTTACCTGCTTTTCCGTGCCGGCATAATCCTTTAAGGTGACGGAGGCCGCCCCGTCCACCAGGGAATTGATCCGGTTCCCGTCCACAAAGACCGCCTCCACGCCGGAGTTATCGTCGCTGCTCTCTATTTTCAGCGTATCGCCGTCCAGGGAAGCAGCAAGCTCCGGCGGTGTGGTATCTTTGTCCCCGGCTGCATAAGCCGTCAGGGGCAAAGCGATGGCGCTTATGACAAGCATAAGCGCCAGTAGCAGAGAGATTTTATTAGTCCTCATTCCTATCCTCCTGTTTCTGCAGCGTGCCGTTCCCGGAAGGGGCGGCCTGCTGCGATTTCAGAAATTCGGCCAACTGCTGGGGCGTCAGATGAAAGCTGCGGGCAATCGCCACGTAGTCGGTATTCTCCAGCTCCGTTTTCTGTTTTTCCAGGTCGCGGAGCCTGGCCTGCATCTCCGCAATCTTGTTTTTAGTCTTGTCGATTTCTTTCTCCAGTTTTTCAATCTTAGGGTTCAATTTATTACCTCCAATCTGTCAGGGCAGACGCGCAAATGTATAAAAGTGCTGCTGCCAGTAGCTTGTGTTGATATTTGCGTAGGAGATCGGGTCCCCGCAATGGATCATCATACCGTTACCTACATAGATTCCTACATGGCTTGCGCCGCTGGTATTGTAGGTGCCCTGGAAGAAAATCAGGTCGCCGGGCCTTGCATCCGCGCTTGATACAGGCGTGCACACGCCTAAAAGCCCGTCTGCGGTAAGACGTCCGAAATTCCAGCCCACGCCGCAATGGTTGACTACCCAGGAAACATAGCCGGAACAGTCAAAGGAAGTGGAAGGGCTCGCACCTCCCCACACATACGGATAGCCCAAATACTTTTCAGCCTCCGCAAGCATGGCCGCAAATTTTTCATCCGCAAGGGCCTCCGGCGGGACGTCATAATCAAAATAATTCCCTCCACCGCCTGCTCCTGCCTCCGGTAAATGTCGCTCGCTGGTGTCGCCGGTATCGGCAAAATACAAAGGATTCCTATACTGGTCGTCAACCAACACCTCCAGGTGCAGGTGCGGACCGGTGGAGTTTCCGGTGCTGCCGACCTTTGCGACCACATCCCCGGCCTTTACTTCCTGTCCGGCAGATACTAAGATTTGCGAACAGTGGCCGTATTTGGTGGTAAGGGAGTGGCCCTCGTAAGCCTCGCCCTCAATGGCAACGCACAGGCCATATCCGCCGGCTTCACCGGCCAGCGTGACCGTGCCGTCATGCCCGGCTAAAATCTCCGTGCCCTGGGGCATCCCGATGTCAACGCCTGTATGATAGTTCTTTCCCCCACTGATCGGGTGTACCCGGTAGCCGTAGTAGCTGGTGACATAGGGCAGCCAGTTCGTGTTAAATACATTTTTCACATACTGCCGATTGCCTTTGGTCTGCAATAAAATTTCGCAGATTTCCTTCTGGTCCGCGTTCATGCGTGAGACAACCAGGTTTTCAAGCGGCACGGAAGTAAGCGTTACATTCAGGATGTGCCACTCATAAGGCACTTCTTCCTCCGTTTCCTCCCCGGTCTCCGGGTCAATGCTGGTTTCTGTCCGGTAGCGGGTTTCCGTTTCTTCTGAAAAAGACAGGGAATACTGCCCGTTAAACAGCTCCCGGAGGACGCTCTCGATCTGTGCATAGGTGAAATCCTGATACGTAGAGGTGAGATACCCCATCAAAACATAAGGGTCATGTTCAATGGGGCCGATATTATAGCGGTACTCGTCATAACCGGGCCGATCCGTTTCCACACGGTTGATCTGCATCTGTAGGTCCGTTTCCCACTCGGTATAAACAAGCTCCGCATTGTTGATGTCCGCATCGTCCGCCAGATAGGTAGAGGCGGCAAGGCTACCCAGCCCTCCGGCCCCCAGGTTGGAAAAGGAAGAAATCAGGGACGCGATCAGGAAAAATACCAAAAGGAGCAGGAGCACGATTGTGCATATGACCGGGTGACGCTTGATGGCATGGACCACGCCGGCAGCGATCTTTTCCGTGGTAACGGCGGTGTCCTTTGCGCGCCTTCCTGCTTTTTTCGCTTCTCTGGCTGCTTTGGCATACTGGCGTTTTATCTTCTGTTTCTGCCACATCCGGGCAAGAAGGTTTTTCTTAAGCTCCGGGTTGTCCTGTAATGCCTGCCGGTAGGCAAGCCGGGCATTGGCTTTCGCCGATTTCTGCTGCAATTTTGCCACCCTGCGGTATGGCGCGGTCTTATGTCTGTGATATGCCATGCGCAGCCCTGACTCGCTTACAAACTCGGTGCGGTGAGCCGCCTTAATGCCAACATTTTCTTCCTCCGCCTGATATATTTTTTTATGGGCGTAGCCGATAGCCATATTTGCGCCGGCCTTTACCGGGCGCATCGGAACGGGACCCTTTACATGGGTCCGCTGGGATTTCACCTCCTTTTCAAATTTCAGGTGTTTTTTAGCCTTGCCCGTATCAGGATCAGAAGATGTTTCCATCCGCAGCCTGCGGCGGGCAGGCAGACGTTTTTCCGCCTGTTCCAGCTTTTCCGTGGTCCGCTCCGCTTTCCGCCTTGCCTGGGCCAGCTTTTTATCTTTTGCCTCCGGCGGCAGCTCGTCAGCGGTAAATTCCAGCTTGGAAGTTTTTTTCGGCCCGTCCCCGGCGGTCCCTTCTGCCTGCGCCGCCTGTTCCCCGGCCTGTGCCGTCTCCCGGAAACGCTGCTGGTATTTATTGCCATGCTGCCGTGTCCGGTTCCGGCGTCCTGCCTGGCCGGATTTTTCTTCCCCTGTCTGTGCCCCGGCGCTTTCCTGAAATAGTTTCCCATACCGGGAATCCGTACCTTTCGGATCATGTTCTGCAAAAGCTGTCTGTCTGGGATTTTCCTGTCTGGAATCCGCCTGTCTTGATTCTTCCTGCCTCAAATTCTGGTAAGCGGCATTGTGCCTCCTTGGGCTCTCCTGACCGGAATCCGTCTGCCTAGATTCTTCCTGCTTGAAATTCCGGCAAGCGGCATTGCGCCTCCCTGGGCTCTCCTGGCTGAAATCTTCCTGCCTGGAATCCCTATAAGCAGCATTGCCCTGTCCTTGGCTGCCCCGCCCGGTTTCCGGCACATATGGCTCTGATCCGGTTGGTTCCTGTCCGGGAAAAACCTGAGAAGGGAAATCCTGTGCTGCCGTATCACTGTCTCCGCCTCCGGCAGATATATCTGATTCATAAGTTTCCGCCAGAACTGACACCGCCTGCCTGCGGTTCCTTGAAGTGCCGGAAGAAGGGGCCTCCCTTCCCCGGCGCAGGTCAAAATCCGGCTCTTCCTGCCGGGCCGCCATGCGGTCCTCCCCGTGGGAATCCCGCGCCGGCATCCGGGCGTCTTTCTGTTTCCTCTGAAAATTCCTGTCACGCGCCATTGCCCTCACCTCCAATCGCTTTCAGGGTATTTTTGTTTCCTCACGCCTTCGTCCCCGCCACTTCATCAGGCCGTGTTGTAAGTACGCTGTACAGTAAGGTGTCTTTCGGAAAATGATCGACAAAGGGGATGATCACATTCCCAAAGAACAGAAGCCCCTCGCCGGGACCGGAATGGGTCACATAGGAAAGCTGGTGCGGGGAAATTCCCAACTGCTTCGCCAGAATCTGCCGGTCTCCCTGGGCCTGGTTCAGCATGTAGATAAAATCCGAGTTCTCAAAGATATTCTCGATCTCACGGGAGGCCAGCAGATCCTTCACATTCTGGGTCAGGCCGCTGGGTATGCCGCCCCATTTCCTGAACCGTTTCCAGATTTCCACGCTGAAACTTCCGGTCTGTCCTTTCAAAAGGAGATGGAATTCATCAATATAGAACCAGGTCGTCTTATGCTTGGAGCGGTTGGCCGTGACACGGTTCCACACGGCATCCTGCATAATGAGAAGGCCGATCTCTTTCAGTGCCTTCCCCAGAGACTTTAACTGGAAGCAGAGTACCCGGTGGTTGTTCATGTCAATGTTGGAACGGTGATTGAACACATTCAGGGAACCATTGACATAGATTTCCAAAGCCGTAGCGATATTCTGTGCCTCCGGTTCAGCCTGCTTCAAAAGCAGCTCATACAGGTCTCCCAGGATCGGCATATTCTCCGGGCGGGGGTTCTGCAGGTAATCCCGGTACACAAGCCTCGTGCAGCGGTCAATAATGGTTCTCTCAATCGGGGAAAGCCCTTCCTTGCCGCCGATAATAAGGTCACACAGCGACAGGATAAAATCGCTTTTCAGCGTAATGGGGTTTTCATCGTCCGAATAGTCCAGGTTAATGTCCATCGGATTGATATAGTTGGTGGAAGTCGGGGAAATATCAATGACCTGCCCCTGGGCGCCGAACTGCTGTACCAAAGGCCCGTACTCATTTTCCGGGTCTGCAATGATGATGTCATCCTCCGTTAAAAGGAACACGTTGACGATCTCACGCTTTGCAGAGAAGGACTTGCCGCTGCCGGGCGTTCCTAAGAACAGGCCGTTTGGATTCTTTAAGTTCTTGCGGTTCGCCATGATCAGGTTGTTGCTTAAAGCGTTCAGGCCATAATAAAGCGCCTCGCCCTCCTGGAACAGCTCGCAGGTCGTAAACGGCACGAAAATGGCGGTGCTGCTGGTCGTAAGCCCCCGCTCAATCTCAATCTGGTTCAACCCTAAGGCAAGAGAGGACATAAGGCCCTGTTCCTGCTGGAAGTCCAGACGTTTCAGGGCACAGTTATATTTCTGCGCAATACCGGAAGCCGAAAGGATATCATTGAACAGCTTCTGCCGTTTGGGAGCGATATTCTCCACCAGCACCGTCACAAGAAACATGCGCTCGTTCCGGCTCTGCAAATCCTGTAAAAGATTCTTTGCTTCTTCGCCGTAGGTGGCAAGGTCCGTAGGTATGATGTCCATGTCATACCCGGCGCGGACCGCTTTTTTCTGTTCCTCAATGGTCATTTTCTGCAAATCGGACATCTTGCGCTTGATGTTCTTGATCGCCTGGGCCTGGTCGATAGACTGGATATGCAGGTTTACTGTCACGGCATCGTCCAGGTCAAGCAGCTCCGCCAGCAGCCGGTCCGTCAGCTCCGGCGCTAAAATCTGCAAAAAAGACACCGCCCCGGAATGGTCGGCTACCCGGAAAGTCTTTCCGTCATTTGAGAACGACAGGCCGGAGGGCGAAATAAAATCCTTTGTGGAAAGCCCGGTTTTCGGCAGATCCGCCCAGATAAAATGAAACTTTTCCTGTCCGTCCGGGTGGAGCTGGCTGTGAAGAACCTCCAGGCGTTCCAGCCCATTAAGTGGCTTTGCCTGCGCTCCCAGGGCTTTGAAATTCGCCAGCACATCGGCCTCGATCCGCTCCAGGCGCATCTTCGCGGTGCGAAGGTCGTCGGCCTCAACGCCGAAAGTAATATATTTCCGCTTGGTAAGGCCGTTGTTGCCTTTTTGGAGCTGGCCCTTTAACATATCCCCATACTCCCTGCGGATTCCGTCATATTCGTCGCCGCGGATGGGGATGTCGATACTGCGGGCGAAATCCTGCATATTTGCACGCTGGTTGATGAAGGTAAGCTGCACATGGATCGAAGCGTCAAAATAATTGAGAAAATCACAGTAGCCCTCAAAAATCTGCGCTTTATCATCCGCCTGGGCAAGCTGGTAGTTAATATCAAAAAACTGCACCGTCTTGGTGTAGAGCTTATCCGTCAGCCGGCAGATCCCATCCCGGTACATTTCCTTATAGGGAATACTCTGCTGGACCGTCTGCGGGGCGTCCGTTTTCAGCCCGGCAAAAAAGCCGCCCTTTTTAGGCGGCCGGGTGCGGACAGTCTTATTTCCGCTTGTCTTTGCATCGGCCCTGGCCTTTTTTGCCTGCCTGATGTTTCTTTGCAGACGTTTTTCCTGGGCTTCCTGCTGTTTGGTTTTTGGCAATCCTCGTAACCTCCTTCTTTGACATGGATTTATATAGGTTTTCTGTCCGGTATGGCCGTTTCTTCGGCCAGAGTTTATAGCGGAGCCTGTTTTTCAGAAGTTTCTCCGCCGGCTGCCCGTCCCGCTCATACATGGCGAAAAAGAAAAAGGGCATCATAAGCCCGATCATCAACAGCACCGCCGCCGAGTTTCCGATAGCGCCGCGGGTAAGGAAATATACCGGCAGCCCCACCAGCGCGGCCAGGCTGAAACAAATAAGCTGACGCTTCGTCAGGTTAAACGCCAGCTTAGTCTTGACCTTTGTTAAGTCTTTGGGTACGGGTACATAGGGCATTGTTTTCACCTCCAATCGTGATATACCGTCGCCGTCAATATTTATCCGGTTCCCCCCGTGTCCGTCCTTCCGGGCATCGTGATACTGGATTCCACCTCGTTCCCCCACACATCCCAGCCGGGGGTCTGCTGCCTTGCAAAAAGCTCTATCCTGGGCTGGTCGCCCATGAGCCTTACGATCTTATCCCGTACTTCTTCCGGCTTCTTGCTGTGCTGCTCAATATGGGAGACCACAAACTGGTGGATTCCCGCGCACTGGCGTTTCGGGCGTCCGCGTGTCGCCAGAAGGCATACCTCGGCGTTGCTCCGGGTCCAGAACCCCATCCCGTAAAACCAGGAATCCGCTTTCCGGTTCTGTTTGAGCCAGAGGAAGGCCAGCGTCTTATATTTGAACCCCCATGCTTCGATTACCCGGAACGCCTCATTAAGCTGTGGGAAGGTTGCCCATAGGAAAAGCGCACTGTCTTTGGCCGCAAGGTCTGCAACCGGCAGCGCGCATATATCGTCCATGCTCATGGTAGGGTAGTGGTTTTCAGCCACCCCGTTGCCGCGTTTCATATCATAGCGCCAGGGCGGGTCTGCGTACACGATGCCATATTTTCCGGCCTCCGCCATTACCGGGCCTGCTCATTCTTGGCCGGGGCGGATTTTGCCGGGGGCGTCTTGACCTTGCCGGCATTTTCTTTCAGTGCGCCGGTCAGGGAAGGCTTCTCCGCCGCCCCCTTTGTCGCTTCAAGGGTGGCCTGCAGGTTTTCAATCGCCTGGCCGTACCCTCCGATCAGGACGTCATTAAGCTGCCTGCGGAAATCCGCCGTCACCGGCCAGCAGACATCCCTCCATTTTCCCTGCTTATCCTGGGTGGAGGGCATATTGACATACAGGCCGTTCTCGCCGGAGCAGATACGGAAGCCATCGATCTTGAAACAGTCCCCAATCGTCACATTGGCGAAAGCCAGAAGGTTCCCCATCGGGGCAATCGGGCGCACCGTTACATCCAGCTTCAAGCCCTCGCCCGCCTGGGCCTCCGACTGCATGGTTTCATGGTTGGTCTTACTCATATAGAAAATCCTCCTTCTTGTTAAAAATACACGTCGGTTATATACTAATGCGAGTTAAAAATACTTTTGGATAGCGAGCCTGTCTTAAACAGGGCAAAGGCCAGCAGGACCGTGTAGCCTGCCGTGCCCCAGATCGCGCCGTGAATGTCGCCGGAAGAAGGGATTGACTGGACCAGCGCCGCATAGATTGCGACGCAGACCATAATCAAAAACCCCTGGAAACCTAAAGCAAACAGGGAACGCAGGTAATTCGTCCCCATCTGCCCCCATTCACGGTTTGCCATTGTGGAAAACGGTATGGGTGCCAGGCTGACCGTGAGATATATTTCAATCATGCGGCCATACACAATGACAAAGATCACGATGGACAACACCCACATGCACAGGTTAATAATGTTGGTCTCCAGCCACAGGCCGATCAGTTCCCACATCCCCATTGCTTCAAGCTGCGTCTCCAGGTCGGCCAGCGCGGCGGTAACATCCATGCTCCCGTTTATCACGCCGGAGCTTTGATTCACCACATGCTGGGCGATGTCAAATACCGCCATGACGATGGTAAAACAGTTGGTGAGCAGGTATGTGGCAACAAAGGTTTTGAAAATCCACTTGAAGATGTTGAACGTATCAAAATCGTGCATGTTGTTCTTTTCAAGGATCATCTGGATCAGCTCATAGACAAGAACAAAAGTCAGGATGATTCCCGCAATGGGAATGACGACGGTTTCAGAAAGATTCTGGATCATGCTGAACACGCCGCCATTCCATCCCTGCGGTGTCTGGCCTACCTGTGAGGCCACATCCGAAACCTGGCTGTTGACGGACTCAAAGATACCGGTGTACTGTCCTGTGATCGCTTCAATCAAGCCCTCTTTAATCCAGTCTGTTATCCATTCAAACAGACTGCCCATCGGCTATTAACCGAACAGGCCGGAGAGCAGCGGGATCAGCGTGGCACCCACCAGCGCAATACCTCCGCCAGCCATAAGCTGTTTCATCCGTTTTTGTTCACACCGGGTCGCTGCCCCGGCGCGGCCCCACTTCATAAAGAAGCGGACACCCCATGCTTTCACATGGGCGCAGACTATATCTTCACCCGCATGGAGCGGGGCAGGCTGCTTCGGGCCGCTCGGCCCTACTCCTGCAAAGGATAGTCGTTGAACCTTCCCCTGTTCGGGGTTTGGCTGCTGATTGCCCATTGTCCCGGCGTTTAGGTTCGCACCCTGCGCCATCCGTGCGTTTTTTTCCGCTTTCGCCACCGTCACATCCGGGCATGTTTCATCCCCATGTTTTGGTACGCACGGCTTTAGGGGTTCCCAGCAATTCAGCCTGTTGCCGTATGGACTTCCACCATACGCTGCACGGCAATTACTTGTCCGTGGAGGGCGTAGCTTACCCCTGCGACTTGGCTCCGGATTGCGATAGGTAAGCCTACAGTTTCAAATGTTTCCGGCTTTTCCCCCGCTTAGCACCGTGCATGCGGCTTTCACCGCACACGGCGCCCCATCGAATTTAGAAATTATTCGTTTTAAACATAACTTACACACTTCGTTACAGCTTTAAAAGATTTGTTATGCGATTACGGGCGTTCCCGCCAGTTTTCGCAGTTTATTCAGTTTTTCCAGTTGTTTTTTGTTCAGTTGGAGTTCCTTTAGGTACTTCTGGATTGTTTCTTCCAAGGTGGCATGGATTAAGATATGTACTGCTTCGGTTACAAGAACAAGGTTGCTGTATTCATCTGTACCGCCATTTTCAAGCGGTACTTTATGGTGACAGCGAATGTCATACGGCATAAGGTCAACGCCAGTTATGGCACATCTCCCACATTGAGCCGCAAACAGAGAAATCCGATTGTCTGCAAACTCAATCGTTTTGTCCAACACAGGGTTTTGCATGAGCCATATCATCGTATCGGTGTTGATACCGAGATTTTTATGGATTTCTGCCCGTCCCTCCGGCGTATACCGATTGACGGTTTTCTTTTTGTGCTGGGCGTTTCTTGTTTGAACATATCCCATTGGAATGAGAGGGTGTCCATTCAAAAACCTTAGCTGTTTGCTCTTTCCATACCGTTCCTTGATAAATCCACGTTCCAGTTTTCCTTTTGAGGTCAATTCCCGAAGCCTGTTTGCCATTTGCAGTTTCAGTCCATAGGACAGCTTTGGAAAATCTACGCTGATATGTGTTGCCAGACGGTAATAATTATGCAGTCCGGCAACCACTGAATTGTATTTCCAAATGGCGACGTATTGCGCCCGGTCATCTGCCGGGTTCTGTATCGCCCGGATAGCGGTAGATATTTTCTCCTTTGCCTGCTTTACGGCTTTGTCACTCATGTGTGAACAGACCACGTATTTTTTCCCTTTGGGATAGACTTTCATCTTAAATCCCAAAAACTCCGAGTACCGCTGTTTTAAGTTGATAACTTTAGACTTTTCCGGGCTGATTTCCAGTCCGAGCCGTTCTTTTAGCCATAGCCTCGTTGCTTCAAACACTTTTTCAGCGTCCTGCCGGCTCCGGCAAAAGATTTTGAAGTCATCGGCGTATCTCACGATATACATTTCTTTGAGATTGCTCCGTCTGAGCGCCCGATAAGTGTGACTTTTAATGTCTGTACCGTGGGCGTTCTGCCGGGTTTTGTACTCGTAATGGGTAGGCATTTCCTCCCATTGGGAAGTTACCCACCAGTCAAGCTCGTTCAGCACTATGTTGGAGAGCAGTGGCGACAAAATACCACCCTGCGGCGTTCCTTTGGTCGGAGTTGTCCTCGTTCCGTCTGGAAGCACCACCTGTGCCTTTAACATCTGCTTGACGATACACAGCAGCTTTTTATCCCAAATACCCATTTTCCACATCTGCCTTATCAGCTTCCCGTGGTTTACATTGTCAAAGAAGCCTTGAATGTCAATATCCACCGCATAATGAAGGTGCTGTATCTGCATGAGCCGACAGCATTGTGCTATGGCGTGTTCCGTAGAGCGGTTTGGGCGGAAGCCGTTGGAATGCTCATGGAACTTTGCTTCACAGATTGGTTCAAGCACCTGTAAAATACATTGCTGTACAATGCGGTCAACGATTGTCGGAATACCCAACGGTCTTGTTTTTCCATTGGGTTTGGGGATTTCCACCCGTTTAACCGGGTGGGGAGTATACCAACTGAACTGTTTTTGGATAAGCCGGACGTATTGTTCCTCGCGAAGTGCGGCAAGGTCTTTGATTGTCCGCTTATCCACGCCGGGAGTACCGCTTCCCTTGTTGCCCTTGATTGTCCGATAAGCCAGTTTGATGTTTTCCTCACTTGCAATTAGGCGCATGAGGTTCTGAAAGGTCTTGCCGTTCAGACTGTCAGCATATAGACTGTCAAAGATGCTTTGAAGGTCATAATACTCCGTATAGCGGATTTTGCTTTGTTTCGGTTTGTGCTTTTGCTGCTCCGAAGTCAACACAGGCACCCACCCCTTTCGGTTAGGATTTTCTTTGTCATACTCGAAGCTGTGTTTGTTATGTTTTCAGATTTGATTCTAAATCCGACTGGTGGCTATCCCTCCACGGGTTTTTTATTCCCGCTTCATAGGTACTGTGCCACCACTTTCACCGGGATTAAGATAAGTTATAGCGGTAATGGAATATCATAACTGATATACCAGCATTTCCTGCTGGTTTCCGCTTTTCCTTACCAGCGTAACGTCAGCCTACAACAGCTTTATCATTCACGTCCCGGTTTACCACGTTCCAACAATCCTATCATTGAATACTTTTAGGTGCTTCCTCTAAGCCTGTGCCCAGTTCAAAGAACCTTACCGCCTGTAACGGCATGTGGACGTTCATAACAACCAGTCTTACTAATCCACGGACACCCCAATTTAATGGGAAATTGCCTTTCGACAAATCCAAACGTTTAGACCCGTACATTCGGAAGTACGCCAGTATTTTCATACATTCTCACCATGAGTATCCGACACCCGGCATATAGGTGACGCCATCCACCTCTGGACAGGTTTCGTGCGGGAAACTCCCGCTTACGGTCACTCTCTGCCGACTTCACCGAGCTTTTGACGGTTAGGCAGTTGCATACCGCCGCCAATCGGAGTATCAGTGTGGGCGTTTCCAGGCGTTACCCTGTCATTCCACCCATCGGATTGTCAGTTCTCCTAAGATTTCAGGCTTTTTAGCCTTTCGACTTAGTGCGTAACCTTTTCAGTTACGAACGTGTCGCACGATTGTCATTGCCGTAACCTTCCAGAAGGTTGATGACGCCCCATGCACCGAGGCCGGCGCCCAGAGCAATCACCAAAATTTTCAAAGTATCAATCGCACTTGCAAAAAAAGCCATAAAGAAAATCCTCCTTTAATTTGAAATATATTGGTTTTGTGGTATGGCCGTATCTGGCCGGAAACGAAAAAACGCCCCTGTGCTTTAAGTAAATCTGCATAAAGCACAGGGGCGGCATAGTCCAGGATCATCCTGGAAAGATATACGGTTGTCAGGGAGGGGCGCGAATCCTCAATAGAACCTCCTTCCGGTGAAAAGAAAAAGCCCGCCAAAGCCAGAGACTTTAACAGGCAGCTACATCATCATACAGCCGGCGCCTCCAAATCCTCCGCCGTGACCTCATAACTGCGGTACAGCTCCCCAGGACTGACGGGCAGCCTGGTCGAGAGGAATTTTTCAATGTCAAACGCATTTTTAGGGGCATAATCCGACAGGTATTTATAGTTCGGGTGTTTCGTAATATCGTACTTGCGGGAGAGGAAGGGCCGGACGCCCCTGATCTGCAGGAGGCATTTCCCACCGTCCATCACAGCCAGCTCGTCCACCGACATCAAATCCTTTCCCAATTTCTGAAAATTCTGTCCGTGGGATTCCTGGTTGCCTTTGGTGACGCTGGTGTTATACATATCAATGGTCTCTTTTCCCAGCAAGGAATTCCAGCTTTTCAGCGTGGTTTCCTCCTTGCCTCCCAGGAAAAGGGAAGCGTCACAATTCCCGATGATGGTGTCCATGTTGTCCTTATAGAGCGCCTTTAGCTGGCTCTGCGCCTGCAATACCAGACAGGCTGAAATCTCCCTGGAACGGATCGTCGCCATCAGCTTTTCCAGGTTTGGAATCTGCCCGATATTGGCGGCCTCGTCGATCAGGCACCGCACATGTACCGGCAGCCTGCCGCCGTACTTGTCATCGGCACGCTCACACAGCAGATTGAACAACTGTGTATAGGCCATGCTGACAAGGAAATTGAAGGTCGCATCCGTATCGCTGATGATAAAGAACAGAGCCGTTTTCCTGTCCCCGACCAGGTCAAGCTCCAGCTCGTCATACATGGTGATCTCCCGGACCTCCTTAATATCGAATGGCGCCAGTCTGGCGCCGCAGCTAATAAGTATGCTTTTCGCTGTCTTGCCCGCCGCTAATTTATATTTCTTATACTGACGGAGGGCGAAGTGGTCCGGGTCTTTCTGTTCCAGCGCGTCAAACAGCAAATCTACCGCATTTTTGAAAGTCTCGTCATCCTCCCGAACCTCCATAGCGTTTATCATTTCTACCAAAGTGGAAAAATTCTGCTCGTTTGTCGGAGCCTCATAATAAATATAACCAATCAGCGCCGTATACAATAGGGTCTCGGCCTTGACCCAGAAGTCGTCGCCGGATTTTCCTTCCCCTTTGGTGTTTGCAATCAGCACCGTTACCAGTTTGAGAATATCCTTCTCGTTATGGATGTAAGCAAAAGGGTTATAGTGCATACTTTTTGAAAAGTTGATCGTATTGAATACCTTGATCTTATAAGGCTCATACACAGTTTTTCCATTCTTTCCCCTGACCGGTTTTCCGTCCTTATCCAGCTTCGGCGTGCCGCGGCTTAGCAGCTTTCCCACCTCTATCAAGACCGTGCCTTTCGGGTCGGTGACGACATACGAGCTATGGAGCTGCATTAAGTTGGGTTTTATAAAAAATCTCGTCTTGCCGGAGCCGGAGCCGCCGACTACCAGCACATTTTTATTGCGGGCATGGGCCGGGTTCTTCGGCCTGCCGGACATCATAAGCCCCTCGGTCTGCGTCAGGATCATGTTGTTTTCCGGTTTCGGGTCCATGAAAGGGGCAATATCTGTTTTGCTGCCCCAACGCGCGGAACCGTACTCCACATCCTTGCGGTATTTTTTTGCGTTTTTTCCTTTCACATATACCGCCAGCCGCACGATCACCGCTCCGCATAATCCCGCCAGCCAGTCCAGCGCAGCACCCGGCCACATGCTTTGAAATGCCAGCGAGAAACCCTCGGACAATCCTAACAATTTCTGTGAGGCGTCCGCTCCGGGGGCAAGGCGCACCGCCTCGCCCAGCTTCGCAAATACCAGTAGGAACAGGAGATAGGGCAGATGGAGGGTCACCTGCTTTTTCAGGGTATCGGTGTCTATTTTCAACGTTCCGGCCCTCCATGTTCCTTGTTCTTTACTCGGTCACGGCCAAGCGCCTGCGCCAGCTCCTTGAATTTATGGAGCTGGGAGAGCAGCGACGGCCTGGCGCTCCGGGCAAGGTCTTTCTGGGTATATTCCTTAAAAGCTGCCGTCAGCGCGTCCGCCTGGTTCGCCTTGAAATAGACCGTCCATTTAGGGGGATCGGTCCCCAGCTCTTTTTCAATATGGTAGCGGACCTGGTGTTTCCTGGCGTACCGCTCAAAGGAGCGGATTCTGCCGGACACTTCAATAGTGTTGGCTCCTGGGTCCTTACAGGTCAGCCGTTTCATGCTGTTCCTGCCGACTTTCGGGGTCGTGCGTTCCTGCTCCATCTTCTGGAGCACGGCGGCAATGGCAGAGCGCAGCACCCGCCCGGACAGCTTCGCTGCCTGGATGGAAACTGATACGGTCCGCTGTTCCAAATCTTCCTGCATAAGCATCCTCCTTCCTGATAAAATCTGTAATTATAAATGGGAAACAACTGCCTTACCGGGCGTCCCCGATCACCTGTTGGCGTGGGGCGTGCTCAAAGGCTTTTGCTGCCTGGTCCACCTGGATTTTCGCATGTTTCAAAAGCGTCTTAATGATGGTCGCCGGGTGGCTCTGTTCCTCTAAATGCGTCACCATATCCTTACAGCCCTCCGGGAGATATTCAGCCATGTCCTTACAGGCATCCTCCAGGCCACCCATGAAGCCCCAGCAGCTATCCGACAGCTCGCCGTTTTTGTAAAGCTCAAAGCCGTAACACTCGCCCCGCAGGTAGGAATCATAAGCGGCCACTTCGCTGCGCATCAGATCCTCCGCCTTTTTCCGAATGGCGCCGGTCATTTTTTCGCCGCCAAACTCCTTTAGAGCATCCTCTTTGGAAACATAAATCCATCCGACCTGCCCGCTGTCCCAGGGGTCATTGAAACTCGTGGTCTGCATGGCAAGGCCGCTGTGGTCCATCAGATAGAGGGGGAGCGTAATGTATTTTTCGGAGATCACCTTAAGCATGGCGTCATCAACCGCCCGTTCCTCCGTCTTTGGCCCGTGCCGGAACCGGCTGCTCACAATGTTTACCATGTGTTCATAGCGTTTCAGGCCCGCTTCATCATGCCCCACGGTATCTAAATACATCTCCCGCAGAAAATCGTCTTTATCCATGTAATTGTGGCTGTCACCCAGCGCATAGCGGGAATGGAAGCAGGCCATTGTCCCAAAATGTTCGTCTACCTCACGGGGAGAGATTAAAATGTCGTCCGGCTGCACCATCAGCGCATACGGACCTTCAACTGCCATCAGCATAAGCCATCAACTCCTTTCCGGTTCCCTGGGCTTTTTATCCGGCGCTTTCGGCCCTGCCACAGCCTTTTCCTGCACCCTCGCCGCAGACAGCTTTCCCAGCACGGAGGGCTTTTCCTCTTTTCCGGGCGCGGAAATAGCGCCCTCCGAAACATCGGCGGCATGGCCTGGTTTTACCAGTTCCCGGCCCTCCACGGTATATCCGGGGAGAAGTACGCCATTGACCGTAAAACAGTTTTCATGCTCTTTCGGAATGGGCGGTGAAATCTCCGCGAACAGATGGGAATAGGCTTTCTTTCTCCCCTCCAGATACTTCTCGGCGGCGGCTTTGTCCGTGTAGCGTTTCTTATCCTGCCCTGCAAGGTGGATGTTGTAGCCTTTCCTGGGTGAATTGATATACAGGTCCCATGTCACATACCAGGCAGTCGTAATATCCTGTTTTGCCTCCCTGTTATATGTTGTCTGTTCCCTGATCTGGCAGAACATCTTATAAACCCGGTTGCTGATCTCCATCCAGTCCTTGTTGTTGGAAA
>NZ_JBQIOP010000055.1:0-26740 GCF_056822245.1 Petralouisia sp.
AAAATTTATTCTGCGTAAAATTCGTCGACATTTAACCGCCGGAGTAATAGTTCGCCGAAACGCTGCCCAGTTTGTGTGTCAAAGGGCAATCCGGTTGTTCCGTCCGTAGCCAAATATTAACGTCTGTTATACCCTCCGCCCCTGATAATTTCACTGTAACACATTAAGAAATAGAAATACACCTGCACCTCAAATGACTTCCTTCAAGAACTCCCAGCCCCACAGCCCCCGTCAGGTAAGGCCCCTCCCGATCCTGCCAGGTAAGTAATTCTTTCCCGTTGATTTCCAGTTTTATTATATCATCTTCTGCCTGCACTGCAATCCTGTATTCCCTCCCTGCCGTCCAGGGAAAATCAACTGTCTGAAGAATCTGGTATCCGTTTTCATTTTTCAGAATTCCGGCTTTTCCCTCCGGAAGCAGCGCTGCCGCATAGGCCCGGCTTGCCCCCTGTACCCGAACAATTGCCAGATGTTTTTCTCCCGTTAAAGGAGTAACGGCAAATTCTGCCCGGTAATTTTGAGCGTCATATTTTCCGGTATAGACTTCGCCGAAATCACTGCAGGACAGATGCAGATTTCCCTCTTCTAAATAGCACAGCCCTTTCAACCTGGTAAACTGACTGATTTCCCGGTGGACGATTGTCCACAATTCTTCTTGTTCCTGCTCCATACGGATACTGTAACAGGGGGTTCCGTCCGCATACAGATGATCTAACAGCACCGCCGCCGTCACTCCCTTACCTCTGTCCGCTTTTATCCGGACGCAGACGCCGATTTCTTCTATTAAACCGCCGTCTATCGGGGGAATCCGATAACTTAAATTCTCCCATTGCCCTTTTTTCAGTTCTATGGCATCGCCATGATAAATAGTATCTGTATGCCGCTCTCTGGCATACAGGCCCACCAGCGCCTCCGTTCCGTATTCCGGCAGCATCACGCAGCCGTGAATGGTCTGTCCGGGATAGACGGTGGGAGAAAATGCCGGATCGTAGCGGCTGTCATGAAAATCCTCCGGGCCATAGTATGTTTTCTGGTAAATGAACAGATTCTCTCCACCCTTTAGCTCATTGGCAGTTACTTTCAGTGATCTGCTGCCTGTGGCCGCAGATTCGTCGGTATTTACCAGATGGTAATCTAACTCCGGATACAGGTCCGATGTGTGCAGATGTTCAGACCGGACCCGAATCGCATGGGTGGAACCGGGATATTCAAAATGACAGCTATGTATCCGGTTCCTGCAGATAGTGGAAAATGGCTCCGGCAATTCTTCCTTTGCCAGAGCTGCCGCAAGTTTTGCAATATAAGAAGCCCCATAGGGAATATCCATGATGTTCAGGGAACCCAACACACCGGAACATGCCAGAAAATCATTGATGGGTTTTCTCCACTTGCGGTCATCAATGGCAGAAAGTCCGCAGTAAACCCCCATAATGGTTCCAAGATTGCCTGTATTACAGTCTGTATCCCATCCGCAGCGGTTGCAGATATTCAATGTATCTGAAAAATCCCCGTTTCCATATAAGAGGGCCAGGATCATCACTGCAATATTGGGAATAATGTGGCACACTCCGGGATATTTGTCATATCCATAATTTTCAAATATAAAACGGTAACAGGATTCCCAGGAGTCTCTGTGGCCGCTGTGATACTCCATAACGGCCCGCACTGTTTTCGCATACTCACAGTCCTTCGGAATATAGCTTAATCCCTTTTCTATGATCTCTGGTATATCCTGCTGCATAAATGCGCAGCTGATACAGGCTGCCACAAAAATTCCGCCGTAAATTCCGTTGCCGTCATGAGTGACACTGGCCGCTTTTTTGGCAAGCCCTGCAGCCAAATCCGGATTTCCGGGGGTTACCAGTCCCCAGGAATCTATAAAAATCTGGCCCCCGATCTGCTCTGCCATAGTGCGGCCGTTTTGCTTTATGCTTCCGCTTTCCGGCGCCTGAATTCCATTTCTCAGATTCAGATAAGCGGTATGCTCTGTAGATACCCCATAGCCTCCCCACCAGAAAAAACCATGTTCAAAAGGCGCATAATTCAAGAGCGCGTCCGCAACATCCTGAGGCTCCATCTGCTCCCATTTGCCGCAGTCCTCCAGGGCCCGCAGAAGAAACAGAGGCCCGTTGCTGTCGTCATCTGCTGCAAATTCTTTATAATCTGTGGGATACCCGTCCAGTTCCCCGTAAATATTCTGAATCTGTTCACGGCTCCATCCTTCCACCGGCGCGCCCATGCGGATACCAATGATTTTTCCCAGCAATCCGGCATAAATTTTCTCAATGTATTCTCTTTTCATTGCCATAAGCTGCAGTCCTTACCATGCGATAAATTAAAAGCCCTATTGTGCCGTAAATTGAATCCTTAACGTACTGGAAATTGCAATCTTTATAATACGGTAAGCTCTACGCCTGCCAGCTGCTCCGTACCGGAAACCACAAGATTTGCATCCCCAAGCACTTTTGGGTCTCCAACGCCGATGCACTTCATATGCCCGGCCAGAGCGGCTTCAATTCCTGCCCCGGCGTCTTCCACAACGATACAGTTCTCACAGGGAACGCCCAGAAGCTCCGCTGCCTTCACAAATACCTGGGGATTGGGTTTCGCCAATTCCACCAGATTGCCGTCCACCACAGCATCAAACTGATCTGAAAGATTCAGCTTGTCCAGAATCATTTTTCCGCTCTTGCTTGCAGAACCAAGGGCAATCCGGTATCCTTCCGTTCTGAGCTTCTCTATAAACTGGGGAATTCCAGGTAAGATCTCAGATTCATCTATTTTTTCAATCATCTTCAGATAATATCCGTTTTTTCTTGCGGCAAGCTCTGCTTTTTTCTCTTTTGGCAAGCCCTTGATTCCCCCTGTTTCCAGTACAATATTCAGAGAATCCATACGGCTGACGCCTTTTAACTTTTCATTATGTATAAGATCAAATTCAAATCCCAATTCCGCCGCAAGTTTTTTCCATGCAAGATAATGGTATTTTGCGGTATCTACAATGACTCCGTCCAAATCAAAAATAACTGCTTTCATTTATGACAATCTCCCTTTTGCCTTTAACCTGATTTCCAATGTCTGCTCCAATGTGTATTTACAGTCCTCTGCTTCCACTTGAATGGCTGCATTGGTTTTGGATTCACAGGTCAGATTTATCTTTTCGCTGCCTATGAGAAAATGCACCTGCACGCCTTCGATTATCATGCGAAAATTCATGGTTTTCCAATGTCCGGGAAGATGAGGATTCAAATACAAAATCCCGTTTTCATAGCGGACGCCTGCAAATCCGAAAATCAGACAGCTCCAGATCCCGCCTAATGATGCGGAATGAATTCCGTCCGTACTGTCATGGGGATTTTCGTCCAAATCCACCACCAGACAGTTTCGGAAAAATTCCCAGGACAGCTCCATGGCTCCGATTGCCGCGCACGCCTGGGCATGAGCACAATAACTTAAAGAAGAATCATGAATGGTTCTTTCTTCATAGAACAGCACATTTTTCTTCACCGTTTCCTTGTCGAAAAGATGGGGAAACAGGTTTAAAAGCATCACCACATCCGCCTGTTTCAACACCTGCATATTGACAATTTCCTCTCTGGAATAATCAAACAGAACTGCCTGTTTAATTTGGGAAGTCTTGTATTTTTTGATGTTTTCCAGGCAGGGTTTGGTTAAAAACGTGTCATCCTGGGGAATAATGCCGTCCGCCCCCGGAACCGGGAGATACATTTTCTCCAGAAATTCTTCCCATCTGTCCAGTTCTTTTTCAACCTGAAGTTTCCAGTTCAGCGCAGCAAATACATCCGGCTGCTTCTCCTTTAAGGTTCTGGCATAGCGGAGAGCTGTTTTCACACAATAAACCGCCATATAATTGGTGTAGGCATTATTATCCACATGTTCTGTATATTCATCCGGGCCGATGACATCAAAAATTCCGTATTTCTGACGCTTCTCCTCCCATTTGGCGCAGGATACCCAGAACCTTGCCGCCTCGAAAACAATCTCATATCCGCATTCTTCCATGAACTGCCGGTCGCCGGTGGCCCTGTGATACTGCTCCACCGCATAAGCGATATCTGCAGTCACATGATATTCCTTAATGCCGGACCACACTTTGTTGGCTTTGCCGGTATGTATATTCAGCGCCGCATACAGGGGAGTTTCTTCCTCGCCGCTTTTCGCCGCTTCCCAGGGAAACATCGCGCCTTTAAATCCATAGTCCCGGGCCTTCTTCCTTGCCCCGTCCAGTCCATGATACCGGAATTCCAGAAGGCGTTTTGCTTCCTGGGGATACAGATACAGAAGCATCGGAAACAGAAAAATTTCCGTATCCCAGAACACATGTCCCTTGTATCCTTCTCCCGTCAGCCCTTTTGCCGCAATGCTGCTTTCATTGGTATGCCACGGCGTCATGCCTGCAATATGGTACTGGGCGAAGCAGACCGCCGCTTCCTCTTCTTCTGTCATTCCCTCCACCTGAATTCGGGCAATGTCCCAGAATTTTTTCATTTCCTGCCTGTGAGCCTGAAACAGCGTATCATATCCTGTTTCAGCGGAAACGTTCAGCATCTGTTTTCTTTTCTCGGTGGTGATGCCATCCTCCGCCTGATCCGCAAAAGTGATTTTTTCCAGAACTGCCTGTCCGCAAACTGGCTGCAGCGCATAAGCGCCGTATACGCTTCTTCTCTTTAAGCTGAACTCTTTTTCTGAGAGAATGCCGGTTTTCGCCCTGCATTCTGCCGCTTCTATCACAGTGCCTTCTTCCAGCTCACTGCGGATTTCCATGACTGCTTTTTCATACACCCTTGCAACAGATTTGTGGAAATGGGACACGCCGCTGTTGGTCATCTGTCCATTAATGCCAGTTTTGATCTTAATCTTTCTTACATCCCCATTCAAAACCTGCACCTGAAACCTCTGGGCAAAGAGATTTTTCCTGGCCATGGAAGCAAATCTTCTGTTTTCAACTGCGATTTTCCTGTTTTGGGACAATTCAAATTCATACCGGATTACAAGTTCTCCGCTGAAAAGATCCAGTTTCCGTTCAAACGAGGACAGTGCGGACTGTTCAGGATAAATCTTTTCACCGTCCGCTTCTAATTCAAACCAGGTCACATCCGGACAGTTGACAAGCTCCGTTACCTCTTCTTCATAAGCTTTATGGAAGGCGCCGCATAAGAACATCCCCCTCTGCTCATTAATCAGGGAAAAGGGATGGGCCGCACGCACGCCCAGGTATCCGTTGCACTGGGCAAATACGGATTCTGTTTTTAATTCAAAGTCCGGCAAAAATTCTTTCTCGCAAAGCCATAGTCTTTCTTTTTCTTTTTCTGTCTGATAATGAATCATACACTTATCCCCCGCCTTAAAAAATCACAGGTTTTCCTGTTTCTGCAGATTCATACAGCCCGCAGATCAACTTCTGAATATAGGCGCCCTGCTCTGCAGTCACCAGAGGTTCTTCCGTTCCGAGACATGCATTTACAAAATTCACATCCAAATCCATATGCCAGTCCCGCATCTCCAGAAATGGAAATGCAAGGTTCACAAGCTGTCCGCCTTCTTCGCCGTAAATCTCCAGCGGAAACAGCTCTGCGCCTTCTTTTGAGCCAAAGAGTTTCACGCTTCTTACATCCTTTTCCCTGCGGTTGATGGCAAAAGAAGTCTGCAAATCCAGACTGGTTCCGTCTGCAAACCGGATATATCCAAAGATTCCGTCCTCCACAGTAAAGCGGCCGGGATTCCATGCTCCCATCAGCCCCACACCGGAAGTTTTTCCGATACGGTCACTGCTGGAGGCGCATACATAGGAAATTTCCGGATAGTCTAATAAATACAGGGCGCAGTCAAGCATATGGGCGCCGATATCAATCAGAGGCCCGCCGCCCTGTATTTCTTTATTGGTAAAGCATCCCCAACCCGGGATTCCTCTTCTTCTGTGCCACTTTACCTCCGTGTGATAGATAGTTCCCATCTTTCCTGCTGCAATTCTGTTCTTTAAAAATGCAATATGCTCACTGGCCCGAAAATGAAAACCGAAAGATAAAATTTTTCCTTTTTCTTTTGCCTTAGCAGCCATTTTTTCTGCTTCTTTCGCAGTAATTGCCGGCGGTTTTTCGCAGAATACATGACATCCCAGTTCCAGAGCCTCCAGTGTAATGGAGCAGTGGAACTTATTGGGCACGCAGATAATCACTGCATCCGGTTTTAATTCCTCCAACATGGTTCTGTGGGAATCATAGTAATTTTTTATGCCGAATTTCTCCGCAGCTATTCTGGCGGTATCAATATTTGTATCGCAGATTCCTGCAATCTCTGCATGCTCCATGGACTGATAATTGGGTATGTGCGTCACCTGGGCAATCTGTCCGGAACCGATGATTGCTGTTCTTAATTTACTCATGATGTTTCCCCTGTATTGTTATAGAAACTGTTTTATAAAAACTACAGATTCCTGATACACTTTCAGCGGATCTTCTCCGCGGATTCTTCCTTCATTTACCACAGGCCCGTCGTACCCAATCTCTTTCAGCGCAGCCATATGCCGCTTCCAGTCAATGGAACCTGTTCCCGGCTGATAGCGATGGTTTTCAGCAATATGGATATGACCTATATAATCTTTATATTTTTTCAGCGTTTCTGAAATATCATCCTCTTCAATTGCCATATGGTAAAAATCAGAGGTCAGCTTCACTCTCTGAAATCCCCCCTGGCGGATGATATTCACCGCATCCTCCTGGGTATTCAGCATATGATCCTGATAGCGGTTTAACGGTTCCAGATAAAGGTATGTGCCGGTTTCTTCCGCCGTTTTCTCAAGCTCTGTCAGGGAATCTATAATGGCTCTCACATCCCCTTCATGGCTTCTTGGAGAAACCATGGGCGGAAGCCTGAAGGTAAACATTCCCCATGCGGCCGGAACCACAACGCCGGTTCCGCCTACTTCCTTTAAGGCATGGAGTATCTTTTTCAAATCTTCAATGCCGTTTAACCGTTTTTCCTCAATGAAATCTCCGATCCATCCCCGGTATCCGCCGCAGGCGGTAACAACCGGAAGCCCTGTTTCAGCTATGGCCTGTTTCACTTCCTCTAAATGCTCCACCAGTTCTTTGCCATCTATCTCAAAGCATTCAAATCCCATTTCTTTTATAAAACGGAATTTCTCAATCATATTTTTCGGGAAAAAATCCTTGTCCTGTGTCCCTAATTGCATATTCCATTCCTCCTAAAAAATCAGCGTTTCTTTCTTGCTCTCTTCCATGTACTGATATTCATATAATTTTTAAGAAAAATCCACGCCCATTTTAATGCTTTCTTCCGGATGCTGATCCACATATTTGCAGAATCCTTCTGCGCACTCTGCAAAAGGAACCACCGGATCAATCAGCTCTTCGCAGTCCAGATATCCGTTCATCAAAAGCTCCCAGCATACATCCTCGATTCGTTTTCTGCTCCAGCGGGGATACTCCGGATTCGGTTCGCTGCACGCTCTGGAAAAAATGATTTTTCCATAATTAAAGTGAGCCTCCTGGCCAAGCCAGAGCCCTTCCGGAAATGGCTTTGCAAATGCCACATAGGCAATTGTCCCGTTATACGCAAGTCCCTTTAAGGCAGACTGAAGGGCATGTACATTGCCGCTTGTCTCAATAATCACGTCTGCGCCCTGTTTTTCTGTCAGCCGTTTAATCTCAAGCCCTGCATCGCAGGCCATGGAGTCCAGAGTATAGTGAGCGCCGGTTTTTTCGGCTATTTCACGTCTCTTTGCAATGGGATCAATTCCGATTACTGTGGTCGCCCCGATTTTTGCCGCCATCTGAAGGGCAAGAAGCCCGATGGCGCCAAGGCCGATAACTACCACCCGATCTCCGGGCCTTACATCTGCGTCCCGGATTCCACTCAATGCAAACTGGGCCGGATCGTAACACACCGCATTTTTGGCAGACGCCTCTTTGCTCATTTTACGAAGCTTATAGTTATCAACGGCATTGACAATCTGGGTCTCTTTGATGGGCCCGTAAGAGCAGACCCGGTCGCCGATTTCATATTCCGTTACATCCGCTCCTTTTTCTGTAATCGTACCCACAAACATATTGCCCAGGGGAAGATCCCCAAATTCAATGCCCCTGGGTTCGTCCTTCTCCCTCTGGGTAAAGACTCTCCATTCCTCATCAAATTTACCGTCAATGTAAGGGGTGGTGCCTCTGAAATCCGCCAGTTCTGTTCCATGCTTGGGCGCTGCAAATTCCACCTTCACCTTAACCTCATTGCTTTTAATTTCTCTGTCCTGATACTCTTTCAGCTCTGCAACTCTCGGAGCCGTCGCTACTAATTTTTTCATAAAATAAATCAATCCTTTCCTTCTGTCCGGACACAACTGTTGTCAATTTTCCCTGTGCCTTAACCTTTTACGCCGCCTGCAGTGCTTCCGCTCTTAATCAAACGCTGGCTGAAGCCGTACATAATTACAATGGGAAGCGAGGTAACAAGAGAAGCCGCCATCATACGTCCCCAGATATAATCCGGTGTGTTAAACAGTGAATTCAATCCAATGGGAATTGTCATAAGCTCCGGCGAATCAATGAAAATAGATGCAAACAACACATCATTCCATGCAATCATAAACGCATATACAAACACGGATATAATTCCTGACATGGAGAGGGGAACTACAATCCGGAAAATGATTCCCATTCTGCTCAAGCCGTCCACTCTTCCAGCTTCCTCCAGTTCCGCCGGAATGGTGTCAAAATAACTTCTCGTCATATAAATTGCTGTGGGCAATGTCTGTACAATCATACAGATAATAACCGCTTCCCGGCTGTTGCTGAGCCCAATGGCAGACAGCATCTTAAACAGCGGAACAATCAGCAGGATTCCTGAGAACATATACACCAGGAAAAACATTTCGCTGATCAGGCTTTTTCCCTTAAACTTCAGCCTGGATAACGCATAACCGCCCAGAATTCCCAGAAGCACAGCGATTACGGAAGTGGCAAGGGCAATATACAGGCTGTTTCTCATATATTTATTGAATGGAAAGATATTTGCATTAAAAATATCAAAAAAATGCTGAATCTCCCAGTTCCGGGGGATAATTGTCGGCGGATATCCTATGGTCTCTGCAGTTTCCTTAAGAGAAATGCTGAGCATGATGATAAATGGAAATAATAATACCAATACCACAAGGATTACACGGGCATAAAACCAGATCCCTTTGAGAATTTTCTTATTATTAGTCTTCTTCAACTTTCAGCACCTTCTTTCTTATCAGCATAATCAAAGCAAAAATAAACACGAATAAAACAATGGAAATAGCCGCTGCTTTTCCAAAATCATGGGTGGCAAAGGCCATATCGTAAAGATATACGCCCAGCACATTTACCTGTTTTGTAAGCAGATATACTTCCGTATAAATATAGAACACCCAAATGGTTCTGAGGCTTACTACAGTAACCAGCGTGGGCTTAATTGCCGGATAAGTAATTACTTTGAATTTTTCCCAGGAGGTGGCCCCGTCAATATCTGCCGCTTCATACAGACTGTTATCCATAGACTGCAGAATGGCATTAAAGGAAAGGTATGCATAAGGGAAAAATTTCCATATCGCAAATATGGACACTAAAATAAATGCACTGGCCGGCTGATCGAACCACAGCGGCGCTTTGTCTGTAATTCCAAGCACATCTATTACAAAATAATTCATAATTCCGTAAATATTATTAAACATATACCGCCAGGTAAAAATCAGGCAGACTGCCGGAACCACATAGGAAAGAATGATAATGGAATTCACCAGTTTCTTTCCGAAAAATGGACGGTTCAAAAATACTGATAATATCAGACCCAGCACTGTGCTGATCCCTGTCACAACTACGGTAAATGATAAGGTTACAAATACGGATTTATAAAATTCCGGATCTTTAAATACTTCTATATAATTCTGCAGCCCGATAAATTCTGAAGGCAGGTTTGGGTTCAGGGGAACATCCTGACAACTGATTACGATATTATAAATAAGCGGATAACCAATCAGCATCACCAGTAAAAGAATACTTGGCGACAGAAGAAACATTGCAAATTTTGTATCGCTTCCACCCAGCTTTTTTTTCTTTATACTCATTTTCATCCTTCCTTTTAAAAAATGGGAGAGAACTGGCCGCCTAGCATTCATCTTTCAAAAAACAGCCAGCCATTGGACAAACAGGTGTACTTTCCCACCGCATTCTCTCCCATATCTGTGATTATTTCATCAGCTTCTCAACTGCCGCCTGAGCCGTTGAAAGCTCTGCAGCAACGTCTGCATTCTGTACCACTACATTGTTAACCATTTTGCTGATTACTCCTGTATTGGTAACATCTCCCATTTCTGTGAAGTTCTTTCCGTCAACTGCGCCGAATAACTGAAGATTTGCTACAGCGTTTCCAATCTCTTCTTTCATGTGAACGTATGCTTTTCTGGCTTCCAGATCTGTATATTCCGGCATTTCATCCACAGACTTAATTACCGGCTGAACTCCGCCCGGCGCCATATTCAGCCAGTCTACATTGTTCTCATCCTCTAACATAAAGCTTACGAATTTCTTAGCTGCTTCTGTCCTTTCCTCATCCATGCCGGCTGCAATTCCAAGAACTGTAATACATCCGTATGCCGCTTCTGTTTTTCTGTTTGGAAGAACCAGGGTGAGATCATCTGCAAATCCCGCGTCCTTTACATTTCCGAGAATATAGGTGGAGTACATTGCCATAGGCGCGTGTTTTCCTACAAATGCGTCGTTAACGTCTGCAACTTCCGTAGATCCGGGCATGGAGAATGCCGCCAGACTCTTATAATATTCCAATGCTTCCTTCATCTCAGGGGTATCTACCGTTACGCCTTTGTTTCCGTCAAATACATTTGCTCCGTTTGAAAGGGCAAACTGGGAAAATACCTGCTCTGTAAATGCGCTGTCAGAGGTTGGAAGGGCAATGCCGTACATCTGATTCCCGGGATCATGGAATGCCTCAGCTACCGCCAGTACCTCTTCCCAGGTGGTGGGAACGGATAAATTTTTCTCTGCTAACATTGCTTCATTCACCCAGATTCCCTGTACCCAGCTGCTTACCGGAACGCCTACATAACTTGATCCGTCCTCTGTTTTTGTTACTTTCAATGCGCCCTCATAGAATGCATCTTCGCCTTTGGCGTCTACAACTTCTTTTACTGCGTCAACATCTGTAAATTGATTTGCAACACTTGTTTTTGCCTGATCCTGGCTGTACTCTACAACTGCAGCAAGTTCCCCGTTTCCTCCCTGCGTTGCAATTTTTGAATCATAATCATCCTCATTTACCGGAACGGATTCTACAATAATATCCGGATTTGCTTTCTGGAACTTGTCAATGATACCCGAAACAGCATCCTGTCTCTCCTGTTCCACCTGCATATGCATAAACTGGATATGCACCTTTCCGTCTCCTGATTTACCTGATTCTCCTGATTTCTTGCCGCATCCTGCAACCATTGTCGCTGCCATTACTGTAATGAGCAATGCACTGATTAATCTTCTTTTCATAATCCTTCTCTCCTTTTCTATTGTTAACAGAATCTCTCTTTTCTGTTACAATCACTTTCCTGATTCCTTTACCCAGGCGCATTCCCATGGTTTCAGGGTAATTGCACCGTTTACCATGCTGCCGGTTAAAATATTTTTCCCTTTTAATGCCTCATAAGCAGCGGTCTGTCCCTGCCCTGACACATTAATCAGCACATGGATTGTCTCACCGGTTCTGTCATTGCTTCTGATAATATTTATTATTTTTTTATTTTCTTTCCGGACTTTCTGGCCCGCTGCCGGGGAAAATGCGCTTTCGTTTCTGCGGATATTCAATCTCTGAATCAGCGTGTCAAAAATCCGCTTCCGGTTTGTATCCTCCGCCAACTGTTCCTTCAATCTGCCGTAATCCAGATTTTCTCTGTTGATCCTTCGGGGTATGCCGGAAATTTCTTTTCCGTAATAATCGTTTCTTGAACCTAACAGGCTGTGAATGTAAATTCCCGGAACGCCCTGCAGGGATAAAAGCAATGTTTCCGCCGCCAGAAATTTGCCGATTCTCTCTGCATCGGAACTTTCCGGCCCTGCCAGTGCATCCTGATAGTTGATATTCAGTTCATAAGGGCTCCTGGTTCCGTCCCCGTTATTTTTATAAGATACAGCCCCGCCATTTTTCAAAGTTGCATCGATCAATGCCTGCTGCTGTTCTTTTGTAAGAATTCCCTCTGTGGGGCGAACCCCTATGCCGTCATGGGAGCTTAAAAAATTAAAATATGTAACCTTTTCACTGGGCAGCTGAAGCGTTTCCATCCATTCCGACAAAACCTCCGCATTTTCTGATAAAAAGGTATGCATGGTAAGGGGCGGCAGCGGAAATTGATAAACCAAATCCGCCTCATTTCCATTTTCTCCAAAATAACTGATATTATCCTTATGGGGCACATTGGTCTCCGTAATGATTCTTGTGCCCGGCGCATATTCCCTTAACACATCTTTCATTAACTTAACTGCCTCATGGGTCCTGGGAAGATGCATACAGGTTGTTCCAGGTTCTTTCCACAGAAAACCTATGGCGTCCAGACGGATAAACTTAGCGCCCCTTCGTCCGTACATTACCAGAATGTCCAGAATTTCCGCCAGCAGCGCCGGGCAATTGAAATTTAAATCAATCTGATCTTCACTGAATGTGGTCCAGAGATGCTTTTCACCGTCTCTGGTCATAAACTTAGTCAGAAGAGGCAGGGCCCTGGGCCTTGTAACCGCACTGTAATCCGCATCCGGATCACAGGTAATAAAATACTCTGTATAAGGCTCTTCTCCGTTTAAATAACCCTCAAACCACCTGCTGCTTCTGGAAATATGATTGATGACCGCGTCAAACATCAGCCCGTATTGATGGGATAGTCTCTGAATATTTTCCCAGTTTCCCAGCTCCGGATTTATTTCTCTGTAATCCACTACAGAAAATCCGTCGTCGGAAGTATAGGGATACATAGGCAGCAAATGCACTGTTTCTATGGCTTCCTGCACAAATTCATTTAAAAAATCATGAAGGACTTCAAGCCCCGGCCTGCCTTCTTCTGTCAGAGTATTGCCATAGGTAATCAGAATACTGTCTCTCTCAGACAAATCCTGCTCTGTTTCCTTCGCGATCTCATATACATCCAGATAATTTCCTATCAGCCGGAGGGCTTCTTCTGTCTTATCCGGACTGGAATAGATACGCTGTAATCTTGTTTCTAATTTTTTGATAAATGCCTGTTCCATAATAATCACTGATTCCTTATTTTTGTTTTTGACAACGTTGTCTTTATGGGTTATTTTTTAGTGACAACGTTGTCAAACATTGCCACTTAATTCGCTCTCTTGATAACAGAGAGCGGTTTTATTTCATGCTGCATTCTATGTAGAGCCCCGTTCAATCAGCTTACAGGGAAATCTGAATGCTTTATGTTCCGTTTCTTCTTCCCGGCCAATCCGGTTAATAACATAATCAATGCATCCCTTTGCCAGAATCTCAAAATCCTGTTCTATCGTGGATATGGGCGGATAATAATATTCTCCCAACGCAATATTGTCAATTCCCAGTACTGCAATATCTTTCGGAATAGACAGGCCCTTTTCATAGATGGCGCGGTATACTCCCAATGCCCTTTCATCTCCGGATACAAAAAACGCCTTAATATCGTAAATTTCTAAAATCTCTTTTGCTTTATGATAAGCTTTCTCTAAGGTGTCAATTCCTGTGAATATATAATTTTCCGTCTGTTTTTCTTCCATAGCGGCCATAAAGCCCTTCACACGGTTCTGAGTAGACAGGTATTTCTTCTCTCCAATCAGCATTGCAATCTGATCCAGTCCTTTTTCTGCCAGATACAGACCACCCTTATACCCTACGTCAAAATTGTCCAGACTGACTGACGGCACATGGGGATTTTCCGGTTCTCCAAATACCACATATGGAATATTCCGGCTTTCAAAATAATCTACCCGAGGATCTTTACGAATGTTTTCCAGTAAAATCGCACCGTCCGCAATTCCGCTTGCAATCAGATAGAATCCGTCTGTCTCGTCTCCTTCAAACCGTTCGCTGCTTGAAGGCGAAAGGACAATTTTCATGGAACGCTTCTTGGCATAAGTAAACAAATATTTCAGCATAATGGTATGCCAGATGCTCAAGTGTTCTTCATGGTGACGCTCCGCAAATACTACAATAATATTGGTGCGGCTTCCCTTCAGGCCCCGGGCAAGCATATTTACCTGATATCCTTGCTCTTTGATGGTGCTCATGACCTTTTCCCTCATGGCATCACTGACATTCGGGCTGTTATTCAACACTCTGGATACTGACTTAATTGATACGCCGCAGGATTTTGCAATATCAACGATTGTTACATTCCCCACTTACTCTCACTTCCCTTTGTCTTACGTTGTCATTATAGCCTGCCCGGTTCTTTTTTGCAAGTGTTATATTATTTTTCAGCATATCTGGCAAATTTATGAATGATATTTTGTGCACTTGTACTAAAAAGAAATTGTTTTAAGTTAATTTCCTTTGTTTCTTTTGCAGCTTTCCCATTTTCCATAAAAGTTCATCCCTGCGATGAAGCTTTTTATTCTCCAATGGTATATCCCACTCCCCATACTGTTTTGATAAATTTAGGATTTCTGGCAGGTTCTTTCAGCTTTTCCCTGATCCTGCCGATATGAGCCATAACCGTATTATTGTTATCCAGAAATTTCTCACCCCATACTTTCTCAAACAGTTCTTCAGAAGAAATCACTTTTCCCCTGTTCTGGCAAAGATACCAGAGCACCGAAAATTCTATGGGAGTTAATGTAACTTCTTTTCCATACAGTGAACATTTATGGGTATTCTTGTTGATGATTAAACCATTAATATCATATTCCATCACCGGCGCATTTTTTTGTTCCATCCCTGCGGCATGATTATATTGGACATAACGGCGAAGCTGTGTCTTTATCCTGGCGGTAACTTCCAGAGGGTTGAATGGTTTAGTGATGTAATCATCCGCGCCGATGGTAAGACCCTTGATCTTATCAATATCTTCTGTCTTAGCGGTCAGCATAATGATCGGATAGAAATGCTTTTCCCGGATCTTTTTGCAGATGTGAAACCCATCTACATCCGGAAGCATCACGTCTAAGACTGCCAGATCCATTTTTTCTGACTCTGCACATTGCAGGGCGTCCATCCCGTTATAAAACTTATATACGTTATAACCGTCGCTTTTCAGATAAAGCTCCAGTAAATCTGCTATTTCCTCTTCATCATCAACAATCAGAATCTTTTCGTTCATAGTACCGGGCATTCTCCTTTTCACACCATTTTGCAATCTCTCCGATCAATTCAAGGGGAAGCGGCTTATCATAAGGAAGCTGTATGGCCCCTTTGCTTGTCTTATAACCTTTCAGCTTTTCTTCAAATGCTTTCACCGCTTCAGGGCCGGGATACAGCCCTATATGCTTTTTGAAAGCCGCAAACTGGATCAGATTGCGTTTTTGCCAATAAGTCGGCATACTCCATGATATTTTTTCTGCGGCGTCTGGAATTGCAGATTTTATTGCCTCATTTACCTGCCTCAGATAAAACTGTGCCTGTTCTGTCTGACGCTCTATATATTCCCCAATGGTTTTGGGGGCTTCGCCGCAATAGTGATCCTGATTGGTATTCTTAAATGTACGGCCGCACTTTGGACACTTCCACATTTTTTTACCTCCCATCTGAAAATTAATACCAATAAAGCAATTATTTTGATTAGTTCCTCTGTACCGGATTTGATCTGTGCTTTTTCTCGTTAATTTCGTAAAACTTTATCCATGGATTTTCCTTTAGCCAGTTCATCCACCAGTTTATCCAGATATCGGATCTCCTGCATCAACGGCTCCTGAATGGTTTCTACACGTACCCCGCAAACGGTTCCTTTGATTAATTTCCTGTTTGGATTCAGCGCCGGCGCATTTCGGAAAAAGTCTCCATAAGTGACGGAATGATCTGCGGCGTCTTTTATTTCTTTTGTACTATACCCGGTCATCCAGCAGATCACTTCATTTACTTCTTCTAAAGTCCGTCCCTTCTTTTCCGCCTTTGCAACTAACAGCGGATATATTTTTGCAAAACTCATTGCATACACTTTTTCATTGTCCATGTCATTCTTCTCCTTTCTGTTACCCTCTGTAGTTTCTTACTGATATTGGTTTCTTCTCTCTGGATTTCATGGAGTTTTTCTTTTGCCAAACTGTCTCAGATTTTCAAATAATTAGTAATATTATACTCTCCCGGGGATGGATAGTCAAACTGCCGCAGCAAATAAAGATTCAATGAGAGTCATTATACTCTGAATATAAAGTTGTTTATTTGCTTATTTTTTATCTACCTTTTCCCCACAAAAAACATATGTTTGACTCTTGAATCCTACTGCCAAATATGCTATATTAAGCATAGAAAAAGGGAAAGCCATAGAAGCGGCTCTCCCCCTCAAACAACAAAGCTATAACCTCATATGAGGTAAGCCGTCACTATTAGCAGTAGTGGCGGCTATTTCTTTTTCCCCTGTAAAATCGGATTGTGATAACCACAATCCTGATTGTAATGTCTTTTAAGAAAAAGATAGAAGAATATCAATTGATATGTTATAATTCCTATGTTGTCCAACCTACACCCAGCAACGGGAGGAGGTGTTCAAATGGAAATCATCATTACTTTTCTAGTGACTGTCGCAGCAGGTGTGGTTTGCCACCTCATCAGCAAATGGCTAGACAGGCATGATAAGGACAGCAGATAGCCTGGTGGGTGTTTTGCCACTATAAAAAGAAAAGAAGAATCCCTCGACTGTACGCCATTACAGTCGGGGGATTCGTTCTTTCGTCCAAATGGACTCATCATTACTTTTTGCCTAATGGCATTATAGCATATGCAAATTTTAATTACAAGATACATTTCTTTTTCACAAAGCAAAAATTTTATTCTTATCTTGTATCAATCAAGAATGACGGCTCTATAGAACTCCTTAGCCTCAGTCCGTAGTTTGTCTCTATCCTCCGAAAATAAACCGCATCAATATATTGGTATAATTTATGACAAGATTACATTAAAAAGATATAAAAACTACTTTTTTTATTGTATAATTATTTGGTCGATTACAAAATAAGTCTGCAATCTTAATTCTAACAAGGCAAAAATCAGGTATAGCTGGATTTTAAGGAAGCGGATGCAGACAAACAGGCTTTTAAAGAATGAAAACAAACAGGGAAATTTACCTGTACAATGGTATGCAGGAGGTAATAAAAATGGTACGGGAAGCCAGAAAAGATGACTTGAAAGAAATATTAGAACTGTATTTATATCTTCATGAAGAATCTGTTCCTGAACAGTCTGATTGTTTGACCCATGCATGGAAACAGATTTTAGAGGACGAAAACCATCACTTGATTGTAAATGAGGTCTCCGGAAAAATTGTCTCTTCGTGCGTATGTGTTATTATTCCTAATTTGACGAGAAATATACGTCCATATGCTTTTTTAGAAAATGTTGTCACCCATGCAGATTTCAGAGGACGCGGCTTAGCATCAGAATGCCTGGAATATGCACGGCAGACAGCAAAGCAATGTAACTGCTATAAAATGATGCTGCTGACAGGAAGCAGAGAACAAAAGGTATTAGATTTCTACAAAAATGCGGGCTATAATAGTACAGATAAGACAGCATTTATCCAATGGCTTACTATTTGAGAACAATTCCTTGCAAACTATACATGGAGAGGTATATGAAAAAGAGAATTTTAATAATTGCTTTATTACTTCTTTACAGGAATAGTCAGAGACATTAGAAAATTATTACATCAATTTAGTAAGAGGCTGTGGTCTTGACAAACAGCACAAAACTTGTTACTTTATTATTAGTCAATAAATTGACTATACTGTAATTGACTGTATAGGAGGTGACCGTTATAACAAAGGAAACCAAGAAAAACGCATATATGTACTGCAAATTTCGGGATGAGCAGCTTGCCTTATATAATGAATACGCGAAACGCCACGGAATGTTGATGAAAACACTGTTAGTAGTCAATGTTCTATATTATGACGATTTCTATGATAAGGGAGGTGTAACTCAGACGGAGATTTGCCAACGTACTTTTCAGTCTAAGCAAACAGTCAATCTGATTATTCGAAATCTTTTAAGCGAGGCATATGTAACTGTAGAAGAGCGAAAAGAAAATAAGCGGGAGAAATTAGTACGGATAACTGAAGCCGGCAAAGCTTACTGTGAAAAAGTTGTCCGCCACATCACATGGGCAGAAGATACGGCAATGTCTATGTTTACGCAGGAGGAACAAAAACAGCTAATTGAGCTCTCACGAACATTTACAAAAAATCTGACAGATCTTATCCATCAGGAACCGGAGGATTAAATCATGGAACTTTACGAAGCAATTAACAAAAGAAAAACGACAAGGGAATTTTTAGATACTGAAGTTGATTTTGAGGTCATTAAAAGAATTTTGGAAGCAGGAAACAAAGCCCCACTTGGGATCATAACCGTAATTGGCAGTTTATAGTTTTAAGAACCGATGAAGAAAAAGAATATGCTTTTTCCGAAGCCAAAACGATTGCGGATAAATTCGATGCCGACAGATATCTGAGTATGCCCAGGCCTTATCAGATTACATTGGGGCAAAAAATGTACGGCTATGCTATGCCCAAACAATATACTATGCTGAAAGAAGCGCCATATGTAATTATTCCAGTATTCAGATTAAAAGAATTGAATGGCGAGTATGTTTCAAAATTAAATCCCTTTGCTACTATTTGGTGTGTGATCGAAAATATTTTTTTAGCGGCAACGGCAGAAGGGTTATCCTGCTCCATGCGTATACCTCTGAATAAGGAACACGATATAGTTAAGAAAAAACTGAAAGTACCGCCCACTTATATGATACCCGTATTGATCGGTATTGGATACGCAAATCCCGAAGAACTGCAATTAGAACAATATAAACCCGACATAGACAAACAAATACGCTTCGGAAGATGGAAATGATTAAAAAAATCATAATTTCACTTAAGCACCAACCTTTCCGGAAACTAAATCAGACATTACCTTTGTGATTTCCTATGAATAATCATAGAAACTGCCATGGCAGCTATCCCCAATATCAGATAAACACCTGCATACAAAATAAATGCCTTTTCACCCATGCTAAAAAATATCCATGAACCAAGCAGGAATAATACTGTTGAAATGACTGGCATTCCCCATAATCTTTTTACATTTTTTCCTGCAAAAACGCCCATAATCACAGAATATATCGGATTTATGGCAAAGAATAATATAAAACATACTGCCATTCCTCCATCACCTTTTATAAAAGAAACTGCAAGCCACGGTAAAGCCAACATGATTACTGCAGAAATTATAAACCAAAGTATAAAATTATTTTTCATATTATATCTATCTCCCATTGCTAATTTGCAGCTTTTATTATACTCCTGGATGATGGACTTTTCAAGAAGCCTAATCACCGTCCTCTACTATTTAAATTTATATCTTCATTCAGCTATATAAAAGACAGCATCAGCACCCACGCTGACACCGCCTTTTCCTCGATCCAGCCGTTATAAAATCCCTGCCTTTTTCAGATACCCTACGCTGTCAGAACAGCCACGGAAGTAAACCCACTGCATCTCCATTAAGTTGAAATCTAAAATTATCGGGAAAACGCGCTCTATTTCGCTTTACAGCTTAATTAAACACTTTTGTTTCTACCTGAAATGACTTCAAATTTTTTCTGTATTCCTGTATTTCTAGTTCATCAGTATTGTCCAGAACATATTGCAGCTCATTTGTGACTTTTTCACGGTCATATGGCAAATATGCCGTTACAGGGATAAAGTTTGAAACCGTGTTTGCAAATAAATGAGTTCTGATATTTAAGCTGTTGATTAGTAGCTGCAACTCACGAATACGCTCTTTCTCTTCAGCAGGTACGAATAAACCTTGCTGTGCCATTTTGTATAATTCCGTATCTGGAAAAAGCGTGAGAGAATCCACGGAAACAAAATATGGATTGAGCTGACTGAAAAGTTCTGCACTATTCCTTGCATTTCGGTATCCGCCGCCTTTTCCCGCAAGCCCTGTCATATAAACAAAGTAGTATTCAATGCCTGCTTCATCCAATTTCCTGCATTGCTCCAGAATATCCGCCGAGGTATATCCTTTATTTGCAAGGGCAAGCGTTTCGTTATCGCCGCTTTCCACACCGATACTCAGTCCGTTAATACCCATTGCCCGTAGTTTCTTAAGCTGCCATATCTCTTTGTTTTTAATATCACGGATGCTTGCAAACATAGCCATTGTCTGACATTTAATCAAATAGTCCCTTACCGTCAACGCCCGCAGCTTAAGATTTTCATAGCTCATTGCAAAAGGGTTAGCTCCCGTCCAGAAAAGCCTTCGGGCATTTGGCTGATAACTTTTTATCTCTGCTAAATCCTCCTCAAATTCTTCCATAGGCGACATTCTGAAGCACTCGTTTTTATACAGGCTGCAAAACTTGCATTTATTATAGGTGCAGCCAGAGGTAGCCTGTATAATGACTGAATGTGCTTCATACGGTGGTCGCCAAGTTCTGCCTGTAAAGTGCATGATTGCCCCTCCTTTCCTTATTCCTGTGTAGTTTTCTACACATAATGGTATACCCGTAGGGTGCTTCCTTATTCCTGTGTAGTTTTCTACACATAATGGTATACCCGTAGGGTGCTTCCTTATTCTTGTGTAGTTTTCTACACATAATGGTATACCCGCAGGATGTTTCATTTACAGATGATGAACACTCTTTCTATACCGCTGTAATTCTTCTTCGCTGACATTTCCTATGATTTCATCGAGAAATACCAACAGCTTTTTCTTGTCTTTCGGCAGTTGTCCATGAAACTGGTACGCATTGGATGCTCCCATTGCTGCAAAGACGGTAGGTATCTGTAAATTTTCAATGAGTGTCCGTACCTCTTTGTATTTTTCAAGTTCGCCCTCCTCATGCCAGTTCCCATGATGTATTTCCGCATAAAGCTCTGAATCGGGATAAATCGTAAGCATATTTGCCCCGATGAGCGCAGGATGTATCTGATTGCATAGTTCAGCCGTTAATTTTGCTCCAATTTCTCCGCGACCTGCCCCAGAAATACTTACCAAATAAAAGAAACTGTAATGAATATCCGCTGCGTCTAATCTCTGGCATTGCTTTATGATGTCTGCCGAAGTATATCCTTTGTTCATAAATCGCAGGGCTTCATCATCGCCCGTTTCTATTCCTATTGTCAAACCGTCATAGCCCATAGCCCGCAATTTGGTAAGTTCTTCATCGGTTTTCGGGGTAACATCAGTAATCCTTGCAAACGAACCGATAGACTGAACGGACGGGAGATATTTATGGATTAGCTCTGCAATCGCAGCCAATTTGTCATAGGACAAAACGAATGGGTTAGCTCCTGTTAAAAACACTCGGTTAATATGCCCGCTGCTGCAGCCTTTCATTGCCCGTTTAACCTCCTGTAAATCACACTCAATATCCTCCAGAGGGGACATTCTGAATTTGAACGGCAAATCATGATACAAGGTACAAAACTTGCATTAATGATGCGTACAGCCTGCCGTTACCTCTAACAAAAGTGATGCCGCTTCATACGGCGGCCGCCAAATTGTTCCTGTGTAGTGCATAAACACATCTCCTTTCCTTATTGTTGGCGTGTTTTTCGCCATAATGGTATACCCACAGGGTGTTTCCTTATTCCTGCACTGTTTCCTGTGCATACAGGTGTACCCGCAGGGTGTTTTCTGTAGTCTATACTAATTATACTTTTGTACAACGATTTTACAAGTACTGTACTTTTTTGTAGTACACATATATAATCGGTACATTGATTTATGAGGAAATGTATGTTATACTGCTCCAGAAAGGAGTGGCAGGAATGAAAAAAAGTACATTGGCTGTTGAACGCTGCAAAACCGTTTCTACCATACAAAAAATTTTAGGCGGTAAATGGAAAATCGAAATCATTTATTATATCGCCTTTCGGGATATACACCGCTTTGGAGAACTTCGCAGGCACATCGGTGACATTACGGAATCAAGCCTGACAAAGCAGCTTCGGGAACTGGAAGCCGACGGCTTTATTACACGTTATGACTACAAAGAAGTACCTCCCCGTGTGGAGTATAACCTTACCGACTTAGGCAAAAGTTTCATTCCCGTCTTTGAGCATATGAAACAATGGGGAGATGAAAATCTCAGTGATTAAATAGTGTCCGCTCATTAAGCAACTTTTTTCAGCTTGATAAGACAGCTTTAGCTGAAGTATGTTCCAATGAGCTTAAACAACATCATCTATAATGATATAATGCTCTGCTTTTTCGCTTGATAGGTTGTCTGAAAAATAGAGCAAAAAAATACCAGTAAGATCTACAGCAAAGAGATTCGTTACCAGTACTGACATTGCAATGGAGGACAGTGTGGTCTCCTCAAGTTTTGTCATGATAAGACCTGCTCCATTGCAGCGTTTTTCGGCGCTGAAAAATCTTTCAACCTCTATTCTGTCAGTGTTATCCTGGTATTCCTCTTTGGTGTTTTTCTTATCTTTTGAAGGACGGCCAAGTTTTGGGCCAGACATTGTAATGTTATGGTCTTTGCAGAAATTACGGTTGCTGCGTGTTCTGTAGATCTGATCCACCAGAACACGTTTTGGATAATGCCCTGTTCGCTCTTTATAACGGTTCATGGCATCTACTAGGATGGTATTTTCATTGTATGCGTCAAAGGACAGCTTTTCCAGTCTTGCATGTCCCTTTTCATCTATGCTGACATCATATTTTACGCCAAATTCCACTGGTGACTTGGCCTTTCCTCTGACAATCGGTGGCAGGTAAGGCTGGCTGATGCTGACAATACGATCCTCCACACTATGGATTTTATTCTCATACATGTGTTTCTGCTGTTCATAGAGTTTTTGGATCGTAAGATAGTAATCTGTGTACTTTGAAGGCAGTGCATAGCCTGCCTCCATATAATCTCCAAGGTACTCCAAATCACGCCTGACATAGCCAAGCTGCTTCCTGATTGTTGCGCGTATTTTCTTTTCTGTCCGTTTTTTGGATTTTGCAAGCGCAAGGTATTCTTTTCTTGCCACCCTTCGGTAAGTGCGGGGCTTAGCCCATGGATGACAGTTCTTATGAAAATAGTCAATCATATCCTCAAGTTTTTCACGCGCTTCATTGAGAAGAGAAAAATCCTGTGGATATCTTATGTTGGATGGAGAGCAGGTGGCATCAAGAATCTCTGTCCCAAGATTTTCAATGTCATCTGAGCGTGTATTGGCAGCCTTTGCATTTTTACTTTCGTTCTTGGGTTCATGCTCTTTGGTAACACCGCTGGTTTCAAGGATGTACTCGTTTACTTCCATCAGGTATCCAGCAGTCAGACGCTTGCGGAAACTGACAATCACAGAAGGCTTTATTGGTGCTTCATGGCTGAATTTCTCCATTCCAAGAAAGTACTGCAGGTATGGGTTTTCCTGAATCTCTTTTATGACACCCCTGTCAGAAAGTTTCTTGCGTTTCTGAATAATCAAAACACCAAGGGCCATTCTAAAAGGAGTCGCCGGATGGCCTGTTTTGGAGGGGAACATTGCCGCATATTTTGTTTCCATTCTGCTCCATGGAATGGCATGGGCCAGCCTGATCCACTCATTATTAGGATCGAGCTCCATACCACATGACTGGTTGAAGTCAAACAGTGTAATTTGACGGTTTTTACGTTTTTCAGGAATATACATAAGCTTTGGGCCTCCAAAATGCAAAGTTTTTTGCCGGAACGTTAATTTACATCTGCATTTATTTTAATACAAAACTCTACTAAAATCTACTGTTTATCAGTATTTTTAGTTAATGAGCAGACACTAATATAGGGAATACTATTACAAAGACTGCCAAAATATGGAAAAAGAAAATGAAAATATCTGCTTTATAAAAGAACATAAGTTCTGTATAATGGGATATGGTGTCAGCAATGAATTGACAAAATACGAAAAGATAAAAAAAACAGTGAGGATGGGACAGAACATGGATGTATTTACCGTATGCCCGGAATATAAAACCGAGCATTTTAAGATAAGGAAGCTGGAGGCAGGAGATGCAGAGGGGTTGTTTCCCTGTTATTCCGATCCGGAAGCAGCACGCTATTTCAACGGAGACTGCTGCGGGGATGATTTCTATTATACGGATAAGGAGAAGTTCCGGGAATGTGTGGAATACTGGCTGAGCCGGTATGAGGCAAGAGATTTTGTCAGGTGGAGTGTTCTGGATAAAAGGACGGGTTTACTGGTTGGAACGATTGAAGTATGCCCTTCTCTGAAGTATGCTGTTGACGGAAGACAGATGGGGATTCTACGGATCGATTTAAAATCAGAATATGAGCGCTGGCTGGTATTAAAGGAACTGATGGATGTATTAATCTGCCATATCTATGAGGATTTTGAGGTTGCCTCTATCATCATGAAGATCCAGAAGGATGCCGGTGAGTGACAGAAACTGATAAAATAATACCAGTTTGTAGCCGCAAAGGAAGAATGTAATATTTGCCTTTCTGATTACTATGTGAGATATAAATGAAAAGAACCGTCCAAAGTGACGGCCCATAGTATTTTGTGATTCTTATGAAATCTTTTGGTTCTGTATATCTGTTTTTCTACTTTCTTAAAGTCCGTTTTCAGGCGTTAACTGCATACGGATCTTCCGGTTCCCATTCTGCCCAAAGCTGACATTTTTTACATCGCTTCATATCTTTTCCAATACATAATGGGTATGGATTATCCGGTTCTGGAGTAAAACAATCCGTGGATCATATGTTTTTGTTTATTTCATAATCTATTGCCCTCCTGAATTTCGATAGTATTAGTTAAAACTGGCAGATCAAACTCCGTGATAGACCATTCCATCCAGTCACCTTGTATGACAGCCCTGGCACTGTATCCGCTCAGATAGGTATTATCCTGTTCTTCTTCTGTCTGGGAAACGTGATCCAGCGTCATACGGTAGCTTTTCTCCATCTTTTCATAGAGTTCCTGATAATCTGTGGAGACATCGGGATCATTCAATCCGTCTCCATAACTGCATAATACATATAGTTTCATACATCATTCCTCCTCGTCTGTTAAGGTAGTGTCAAGTTAACTACCATATTTTTTTAAACAAACCTTATTATTTCAAGGGTTTCACCACTTTTTCAAAGAAAAAAGCAATGACCTCCCTTTTTTGTGTCAATACTATTACCATCCCACAAACACTGAAAGGAAAATCATTGCTTATGGATATTATTACCTATTTAGTGTCTGCTGATTAGGTTCAAAACACTTGATTTTGCTGACTTATACCACGTTTTCTGATATAATACTTGCAGGGCTTTTGATAAAATCAAACCATTTTTCTTGCAGTTTTTCTGCATATTTTAAGTATAAAGGGGCTAAATCAATGTATAAACCAATCGACAAGTTACATCACTCGTTTTTTGATTTCAACCAACCTATGGGACTCCACATGAACTCGGACAACCGCTGGCTCCAACTGGCTGACCGAATCCCATGGGATGAATTTGAAGTAAAATATGCCAGACTGTTCCCGAGTGGTACGGGTAATGTTGCCAAGCCATTTCGGATGGCGTTAGGCTCCCTGATCATCCAGACCAAGTTCCAGTATTCCGACCGTGAGCTTGTGGAACAGATCGCAGAAAACCCATACCTGCAGTACTTTATCGGCCTTCCCGGCTATCAGGAAGATGCTCCGTTTGATGCAAGCACACGGGTGCTTTTTCGCAAACGCATTTCTGCTGAAATGCTGATGGAAGTAAATCAGTATCTTCTTGCCCACAAAGATAATGACAACAATACACCACCATCTTCCGGAAACTCTGGCGATAATGAAACTTTGAAAGAACACGCAAACAAAGGGACATTGACGCTGGACGCAACCTGTGTACCGGCAAACATCCGTTATCCCCAAAATATTTCACTTCTGAACGAGGCAAGGGAGAAGCTGGAAACCATCATTTACCGTTTTTGCAAATCCTATGGCCTGCCACTGCCAAGACGCTATAGAAGACGTGCCAGAAAAGACTATCTGGCATTTGCCAAAAGTAAAAAACATAGTGCAAAGAAAATCAGAAAAGCACTCCATAAACAGCTTGGCTGCGTTGCAAGGGACATCGGATATCTGGAAAAGTTCATAAGTGACGGATATGCGATGACAGATAAAGAAATTAGTCTGTATCTGACTATCATCACGCTGTAAGGGCAGCAGAAGTATATGTATGATAACCAAATCGGAATACCAAGTTTTATGTACGCTTATTGTTTACTTTTACAGTATATCACACATATTTCTATGAGGATAGCCATAATCTTTCCATCTCTCTCCACAGAAAAAAGGACAAAACAATTCGTTAATTCAATTTTAACTTCGTCACAACTTCGAGCTGTTGACAAACCTCTTGCCAAAAAGATTTGCATATAAGAAAATATATGTGTAGATTAATCCTTGAGGTGATACATTATGATGACAAAAAGAGAAAACCAACAGATAGAAATGCATTTGATAACAATTGAAGATTTAGTCCCTATGGATCATCTGCTTCGGAAAG
>NZ_JBQIOP010000056.1:0-25293 GCF_056822245.1 Petralouisia sp.
GATTTTATAGTTCAAAATAGGAACGTATTGACAGTTTAGTCTATAAGATTGAATCCAAGCTGCCCTAAGAGAGCAAATATTAATTTAAGCGTCAGAGCTGGCAGGCAGATAAATTTCTGGACATTTGCAGGCCAGTGTGCTATGCTTAATACATACTGATCACCCGTGTCAGTATCAGGAAAAATATAATTGCAGAAGGTGCCTGTGGATGCACAGGATAATAGGGAAATGAGTGAGATTCTCATACGGTCCCGCCGCTGTAAAAGTGGAGTTTTATTCGTTCGGCTGATATTTTTACAGACAGCCGGAATACCACTGGGAAACCGGGAAGACAGAATAAAACGAAGAAGCTTAAGTCAGAAGACCTGCCTTTTGCAAAGGAATGCAAAGAGTCACGAGAGATGACTGGTTGCTTATATGCGACTGCCTGCTAAAAGCAGGCAATTGTCAGAATGCCGGTTTGCTGCGTGAAGTGCAGGAAATACGGCATTTTTTATTGCACAGTCTGCGGAAGGGGCGATTACGGTGTTACCTCTGACCGGATACGGGATTCTTTTACCGGAGTTCGAAAGGAGAAATGATATGACGAAACTACAAAAGAAATCAGTAATTTTATGCGCAGCTCTGTCTGCAGCCTTTGCGGCAGCGCCTGTTTCCAATGCCATGCATATTATGGAGGGATATCTTCCGCTGCAGTTCTGCATTGCCTGGGGTGCGGTGTGCGTCCCGTTTCTGGTGATGGGATTCTTCTCAATCCGGAACAAATTAAAGGAGAATCAGAGAAATATCACGATACTTGCCATGTCAGGAGCCTTTATTTTTGTGATTTCTTCCCTGAAAATTCCTTCCGTAACGGGAAGCTGCTCCCATATGACCGGAACCGGCCTGGGAGCCATTTTGTTCGGGCCGGGCGCAGTCAGCATTCTGGGTGTTATTGTGCTAGTTTTTCAGGCAGTTTTGCTGGCCCATGGGGGCCTGACCACCCTTGGAGCCAATACGTTTTCCATGGCGGTGGCAGGGCCGTTTCTGTCTTACGGCATTTATAAGCTCTGTAAGAAATGCAGGGTAAACCGCAGAGCCAGCGTATTTCTGGCGGCGGCGTTGGGGGATCTTTTCACTTACTGCGTCACCAGTATTCAGCTTGCTGTAGCCTATCCTTCCCAACAGGGGGGAATTCTGGCGTCCGCAGGAAAATTTCTGGCGGTTTTTGCGCCTACCCAGATTCCCCTTGCTGTCATCGAGGGGTTTTTGACCATGATCATTATGATTACCCTGGAAAATTATGCCCAGTCAGAGCTGAAAAATGTGGGGTACCTGGAAAACTGATGAAAAAGTATGAAGATAAGCTTTTGTGGGCAAAGCATTTGGGTGAAGTATACAGGAGGGATGCAGGATGAAGCGTTCAGATAAAAAAATAATAACAATCGTTCTGGCCATTGTGCTGCTGTTGATCATTGTTCCGCTGTTTGCGTTAAAAGGAGCGGAATTCGGCGGCTCGGATGATGCGGGAAGTCAGGAGATAGAGGCCATTGCAGGAGAGTATGAGCCCTGGTTTACCCCTGTTTTGGAGCAGCTCATTGGCGGTGAGCTGCCGGGAGAGGTGGAAAGCCTGATTTTCTGCGTTCAGACCGGCATTGGCGTGGGAATCATTGCCTTTTTGATGGGCCGTTTGGTGGAACGGAAAAAGTGGGAACAGCTGGAAAAGTAAAAAAACACTTGACATTACTGCTCTATCGTAGTAAAGTATAACACATATAGAAAAACCGATGAAAAAGAGTAGTAAGTTCTGGTTGAAGTCACAGAGAGCTGTATGTGGTGGGATTACGGCATGGAGACCTGAATGGAATGGACTTTTGAGGGCGGTCTGAACTCGTAATGGAAGTAGGAGCCGCCGGGAACCGGGCCCGTTATCAATCCGGCATGTATGATAGTACATGAGAGAGTGGACATTTGTCAATTTGAGTGGCACCGCGATAATAAGAACTTATTACCGTCTCAAGCTTTTGCTTGAGGCGGTTTTTTTATCTTATGGGAGTATCCCATAAGATAAAAAAACGATTACCGCACTGAGGCGGGAGTGAAAGATGCCGCTGAAGCGGCCCGCCGCAGGCGTAGAATCCAGCTTTGCAGGATTCTTTATTTCATCGGTTTTTCCAAATAAAAAAGAAAAGAGGAAACCGGTATGAAAAGAAAAACAATGGCAGTTTTAACAGCAATTACAATGACGGCAGCCCTGATTGCAGGCTGCAACAGCGCAGAAGGAACAGAGCGTGGGAAGAAGGGGCAGGACGGAGAAAAGACTTATACGGTGGGCATTTCCCAGTTTGCGGAGCACGGCTCTCTGGATAATTGCAGGGAAGGATTTTTAAAAGGACTAAAAGAAGAGGGCCTGGTGGAAGGAGAAAATCTGACGATAATTTACGATAATGCCCAGACGGATACGGGGACAGCAGGCACCATTGCAGAAGGATTTGTTTCTCAGAAGGTGGATTTGGTCTGCGCCATTGCGACACCCTGTGCCATGAGCGCATACAATGCATGTATGGAGACAGAGATTCCGGTAGTGTATACCGCGGTTTCAGACCCGGTGGAAGCAGGGCTGGCGGATAAAGACGGGAACCCTGCTGGCAATATTACAGGCTCCTCTGATGTGCTTCCAGTAAAGGCTCAGCTTGAGATGATACGAAATTTGATGCCGGAGGCCAAAAAAATCGGCATTATCTACACCACCAGCGAAGCCAACTCCATCAGCACCATTGCCAAATACAAAGAACTGGCAGGGGAATACGGATTTGAAATTGTGGATTCCGGCATTACCGCGCCTGCCGAGGTGGAACTGGCGGCTGCGGATTTGGTCAGCAAAACAGACTGTCTTACCAACCTGACGGATAATACGGTAGTGGACGCCTTACAGACTGTGCTTGCCGCTGCCAATGAGAAAAAAATTCCGGTATTCGGCAGCGAGATTGAACAGGTGAAGGCAGGCTGCGTGGCTTCCATGGGAATTGAATATGTGGAACTGGGCAGGCAGACGGGAGTGATGGCCGCAAAAATCCTGAAAGGGGAAGCGAAAGCATCAGAAACGCCCTTTCTTTCAGCCACAGAAGCGGAGCTTTATGTGAACAGGGCCGCAGCGGACAATATAGGGCTGGAGATGAAGGAAGAGTATGTGAAAGACGCAGCGGAAATTTTTACAGAAATAACGGCAGAATAGCGGATGGGGTGAGAATATGGCATTGATTTTAAGCGTACTGGAACAGGGACTTATTTACGGAGTGATGGCCCTGGGCGTGTATATTACCTATAAAATTCTGGATTTTCCGGATTTAACCGTAGACGGCAGTTTCCCTCTGGGAGCTGCCATCGCAGCGGTGATGATTACAAAAGGGATGCATCCCCTTCTCACCCTTGCAGTCAGTTTTGCAGCGGGAGGGGCGGCAGGAATGCTGACCGGAGTGATTCACGTAACATTGAAAGTGAGGGATCTGCTGTCGGGCATTATTATGATGACGGCCTTGTATACGGTGAATTTGAGGATCACCGGAAAAGCAAATGTTCCCCTGTACGGAAAAGTGACGGTTTTTGAAAACGGACTGACGGAAGGGTTCTTTCCGGAGGTTCTGAAATCCGTGGCTCCTCTGGTTGTAATAGCAGTTATTACAGCATTCGTGAAATATCTTTTGGATTGGTATTTAAGCACCCAGTCAGGATACTTGCTGCGGGCAGCGGGGGACAATGATACCTTTGTTACGTCTATGGGAGTGGAGAAAGGCAGGGTGAAAATCATCGGTCTTGCCATTGCCAACGGACTGGCAGCTCTGGGCGGCTGTTTATTTGCGCAGCAGCAGAGATTTTTTGATATTTCCATGGGAACCGGAACGGTGGTGATTGGCCTTGCCAGTGTAATTATCGGAACAAGTCTTTTGAAAAAAGCAGTGTTTTTGCGGGTAACTGCCAGTGTAATCCTTGGTTCTGTTCTGTATAAAGCCTGCGTGGCTTTCGCCCTCCGGTATATGAAGGTGATTCATTTGCAGTCCAAAGATTTAAAAATGGTGACCTCCGTATTATTTTTGCTGATTCTGGTTATTGCCCAGGAGAGAAAGAAGAAGGTGAAACAGAATGCTTGAATTGAAGAATATCACGAAATATTACAATCCGGGAACGGTAAATGAGCTGTGTTTGTTTGAACATTTTGACCTGGCTGTTTCAGATGGGCAGTTTGTGTCTGTGGTAGGCAGCAATGGTTCCGGGAAAACCTCCATGCTGAATCTTATTTGCGGCAGCATAGATGCAGATCAAGGGCAGATTTTAGTAAATGGAGATGACATTACCGGAAAAAAAGAGTTCGAACGTCATCGGAGCATTGGAAGAGTATTTCAGAATCCGGCCAAAGGCACCTGCCCTTCCATGACAATTTTTGAAAATATGTCCATTGCGGACCGCAAAGGAAAAGGTTATGGACTGAGACAGGGGAAAAACCGGAAAAAGGCAGAGACATACCGGGAAATGCTGCGGGATTTGAATCTTGGCCTGGAAGATAAAATGGAAGTAAAGGCAGGCGCTCTTTCCGGAGGCCAGAGACAGGCGCTGGCCTTGCTTATGGCCACCATGGCGCCCATTGAATTTCTGATTCTGGATGAACATACGGCGGCACTAGACCCCAGGACGGCAGAGCTTGTGATGGAGCTGACAGGCAGGATTGTGAAACAGAAGCAGGTCACCACCATTATGGTAACCCATAATCTCAGGTATGCGGTGGAATATGGGGATCGTCTTTTAATGATGCATCAGGGGAAGGCTGTAATGGACTGCACAGGAGAAGAAAAGGCCGGGCTTAAAGTAGAAGATATCCTTAAGACTTTTAACGAAATCAGCATTGAATGCGGGAATTAGCGTCCGCATTTTAAAATAAAGCGGGAGAACCTCTTTACAACTGCAGCATTCCGTGTTATATTAGAAAAGTCACAGACCTTTGTGTTTGTGATTTCTGATATAAACCGGGGTTCCTGTCTGTGAAATGGAGGAATGTTATGTCAGAATTTTTATCGAAGAAGAGAAAAGTCTTAAGAGCAGCAGCTTTGTGCATTACAGTGATGATGCTGTTTCTTTCCACGAACCAGTCGGCAACCGTTTTTGCAGCTTCCAATGTGGAGTTTGTAATCCTGAATTCTTATTCCAAAACCATGAAAATCGGAGACGAGCAGTATCTTCTTGCCATTACGTCAAATGGGAAAAAACCGTCTTTTTCATCCAGTGATTCCAAGATTGCCTCTGTCAATACTTATGGCAAAATTACGGCAAAAAAGCCGGGAACAGTGAAAATCACGGCAAAAATCCGAAATGGAGAAGCAAGCTGCACCGTTAAGGTACAGAAAACAAAGCTTCAGTTAAGCGCAAAAGAAATCCGTCTGGAAAACGGACAAAGCGCCAGATTAAAAGTCAGTTCTTCCACGGGGCATCCCGTAACCTATAAAAGCAGCAAAAAAAGCATTGCAACCGTAGATAAAGACGGAATGATTACCGCCAGAAAACCAGGCAGTGCAGTAATTACAGCTACTGTGGATAAAATATCCGAAAGCTGTAAGGTTACGGTGAAAAAACCCGCGGTCAGTATCAGTAAACGGTCTGTTTCCCTGTATCGGAAGCAAACGGTCCGTTTAACTGTCAAATCAACCTCAGTAAGCGTTCCCAAGTGGAAAAGCAATAAGAAAAGCGTTGCCTCAGTGGATCAAAAGGGCGTGGTGACAGCCGTAAAAAACGGCAGCGCCATCATTACAGTAACGGTAGACGGAGTAAGCAAAAGCTGCGAAGTCACAGTGAAAAAGCCTGTGGTTAAATTTGCAGAAAGCGAAATCACCATGGCAAAAGGCGAAGTCAGGAAAGTGAACGTGTCGGTTTCTTCCGGAAACAAACCGGTCTTTTCAAGCTCCAATTCCAGTATTGCGTCGGTGGATGAGAATGGGGTGATTTCGGCAAATGAACCTGGGAAAGCCTATATTTACGCCAAAGAGGACGGGGTAAAGAGCCGGCAGCGGGTGATTGTAACATAAGAATCGGCAGCGGGTGATTGTAACATAAGAATCGGCAGCGGGTGATTCTTAACATAAGAATCGGCAGCAGATGATGGATTCAGAAAATGACTGTGAAATATAATTAATCTTGCAGGAATCCCGGTGTATCGCTTTTGCAATGAAAGATCACGGCAGATTACGCAGAATGAATTTTCCGGAAATGGGGAAATAATTTGCAAAAAGCCCTATACTTATCTGCCGGATATGCTTATAATATACCTTGTGAGAAGAAGGCAGGAGATATTTAACCGCCGGAGTAATATTTCAAACTGCCTTCAGAAAAGATACCGCTTAACGGCGGTGTGATTAGCGCAAGGAGGAAATAAAATGGCAGAGAATCAGGAATGCAGCAGTGCGTCAAGCTGCTCCAGAGAGAGTTGTGAAGGGTGTCCCAGCCGTAATGGCGGCGGGCCTCAAAGTTTTATAGAAGAATTGAATCCTTTTTCCAGTGTAAAAAAGGTCATTGGCATCGTCAGCGGAAAAGGCGGGGTGGGAAAATCTTTCGTTACAGCGTCTTTAGCGTCCGCAATGAAAAAACAGGGATATGAAGTGGGTATTCTGGACGCAGACATTACAGGGCCGTCCATTCCGAAAATGTATGGAATTCACGGGCCGGCGGAAGGAAATGATATGGGACTGTTTCCAATTCCGGCTCAGGACGGAAGCAAAATTATGTCGCTGAACCTTTTAATGGACGATGAAGAAGCTCCGGTCGTTTGGCGGGGGCCTGTGATTGCGTCAACGGTGAAGCAGTTCTGGCATGATGTGTACTGGGGAGATTTGGATTATCTGTTTGTGGATATGCCGCCGGGAACCGGTGACGTGCCTCTGACGGTGTTTCAGTCCCTTCCGGTAGATGGAATTGTAATTGTAACCTCCCCTCAGGAGTTGGTTCAGCTGATTGTGAAAAAGGCCATCCATATGGCCGGAATGATGAATATTCCGGTGCTTGGCATTGTGGAAAACTACAGTTACCTGAAATGTCCCGATTGCGGGAAAGAAATCAAGATTTTCGGAGAAAGCCGTCTGGAAGAGGCAGCGGCGGAGCTGAATATTCCTGTGCTTGGAAAAATGCCGCTGAATCCGGAGTTTGCAGAACTGGCGGATGAAGGAAAATTCCACAGCGTGGAAAATCCGTATCTGGAAGAAGCAGTGAAAAAAATAGAAAATATTTAGTGTCTTTTGACATGGGAAAAGCCTTGCGGAAAGCGGATTTGCTTTCCCGGGGCTGTTTTTTAATCCGAAAAATTTGTGGAAAATTCCCAATTGCTTTTTGTCAGATTAGGGGTTACAATGCCACTACAGAAGCAATTCTGGTTACAGATTTATTACAGGGAATCTGTGCAGGGCACAGGTTCCAGTCTATCTTACCGTCGGCTATTTCTTGGCCGGCACACACAATCTTTTTATTTCTGCATAAGAATAAAACATTTATTCTTTATCAATTGGCAGGTTAGTTCGCCAATTACCAATGCATGAAATGTACAGCAAAACCGTGGATGATTCTGTCCGCAGAAAGGAGGAACTGTATGAAAGTAATTTTTGAGGAGTACAGCGGAATTATTATTACGGCAGTTGCAATTATTGCATTAATTGCCGTAGTAGGGCTGCTGCTGGCTGCAGACGGGCCGGTGCATACTGCGTTCGTAAATCTGATAAAAGAATTATTTGAAAAAGCAAGTGTTCCTAAGAGTATGTAAAATTTCATAAAAGCAAAACAGCGGGCGGGAATCCGGCAGCAAAACAGGTATGTTGACAGCGTCATTACAGGGTATCAGACCAGTGAGCAGCCGCTGCCCGGCCGGCTGAAAAACGATACCTGAGCACGTATTTATTTGACGAGTGCGTTACAGCTTTTCTTAAGTGAGAAGAAACGGCTGGCAGATGATTCGGCTGACAGGTTATGTCTGGAAAGGAATGGCGAAAGTATGAAATATAACTGGGAGTTAACAGAAGCGGAGTTTGGGCCCTTCTACCCGTATATTCAGGATAAAAATGTAACAGATATTGATTTTAACGGGAAAACACTGTGGGTAGCTGACTTAAAGAAAGGCAGATACCGGGCAGAAGCCGAGATCTCAGAGGAATTTGTGGAGCGGTTTACCCACCGGATTGCAAACCGGGTGAACAAGTCCTTCAACCGGGCAAACAATGTTTTAGAGGCAGAAACCAACGAACTGCGTATCAGCATTGTCCATGAATCGGCGGCCGTATCAGGCAGAAGCATCTGCATCCGCAAATCTCTGCCCAAGGTACGTCATACGGTGGAAAGCATGTTAGACAGCGGATATTGTTCGGTGGAAGTGCTGAGTCTGCTGATTAATTGTGTGAAAGCAAAGATGAATTTTGCATTTTGCGGGGAGCCGGGAGTAGGAAAAACGGAATGCGCCAAGTTTTTCTCCCGTTTTATTCCGGCCAACCAGAGGGCTATCACCATTGAAGATAATCTGGAAATGCATTTTCATGAAATCAATCCGGAGAATGACTGCGTGGAACTGCAGGTAAGCAAGGAATTAAGTTATACCGATGCCATCAAACTGTGCTTGAGGCAGAACCCCAAATGGATTATTTTGTCGGAAGCCAGATCTACGGAGGTGCAGTATTTGTTGGAGCAGTGGTCTACAGGAGTGTATGGGTTTACCACGCTGCATCTGGATGATTTGCGGAATCTGCCGGATCGGATTATGAACATGATTGGAAGATCCAGAGATGCAGACCGTCTGGAAAATTATATTTATGAATTTATCAGCGTGGGAGTGCTGATCCGGCAATACGAAAATGAACAGGGAATGTTGGAGCGGTATATTGATCAGATGTGTTTTTATGACCGCCAAAAGGGAAAAAATGAGATATACCTGTTGGTGGAGGATGGAAAGCTGATTTCCAGAACCATCCCCAGGGATATTTTAAAGCGTATGGACAGGGCGGGAATTGCAAAGCCCTTCCAGTGTGTGGAAACCTGTCCTTATGAGCCGCTGGATGTGGAACTGGTGAAAGCGGCAAGGATGGCATGACAGGAGGGAGGATGAAGAAATCGAAAGAGAAAAAAAGAAAACAGTCCGGAATTTTCTATCTGTTTCATCCGGAGGATTTGCAGAAAAAGATCGACGGGTACGGATACAGTTTTTCCATGGGAAGGTATGTGATGTTCCTTCTGACTGCTCTGACAGGCACAGTGGGATGCGGGATTTTGTTTTCCCTGCACTGGTATTATATTCTGATTCTGGCGGCGGCCTGTCTGGGGAATCTGCCCTTTTTGATTCTGGATGGGTATAAGCAGATGTATGAGCACAAGTGTTTTCTGGATGTTTCGGATTACATGGAGCAAATCTTGTATTCTTTCCGCATGAACCCTAAGATTGTCAGCGCGTTAAAAGATACCGGCTCTCTTTTTGAAACCGGGCGGATGCACCATGCAATCAGCTGTGCGGTGGATTATATTGAGCAGGGAAAATACCGGTGGGATTTGTATGGAGAGGCATTGGAAATTATCGAAAGAGAATACCCCGCAAACCGTCTGCCGTCCATTCATGAATATCTGCGGATGGTGGAAAGCAACGGCGGAGCCTGCAGCGGGGCAATTGATCTGTTACTTCAGGACAAGGCTGTCTGGGCAGACAATGTGCTGCTTTTGCAGGAGGATAAGAAAGCGGCCCGTCTGAAAGTGATTTTTTCTCTGGCAGTCACTATGATTCTGGCCGTGACCTTTCACAGTGTATACCGTTCCATGCCAGAACAGTATTCCATTGTGGAGCATCCGGTAACTCAGGCGGCTACCGCATTGTATCTGCTTTTGAATGTTCTGATTTTTAGAAAAGCCAACCGGGAAATTGCCGGAAGCTGGCTTGTACAGGAAAACAAAGAAGAAGAAAAACTGTCGGAGTATTACCGTATAGTGACGGAATTTGAGGAAGCAAAGGAACGGAAAAAAAGTCTGATTTTAGGCGGAACCGTGCTGCTTACAGGCCTGGGAGCCTGGAGTCTGGGACATCCTTTTGCAGCTCTGGCCTTGGCGGGAGCCGGAGCAGCGCTGCTGAATCAGCATAAAATGGGATACCGTCTTGCCTATGACAGGGTTGTGAAGGAAATTAACCGGGTGTTTCCAGCCTGGCTGATGGAAATGGCATTGCTGATGCAGGGAAACAACGTGCAGGTTTCCATTGAAAAGACCATAGAACATGCGCCGGCTGTGCTGAAGGCAGAATTGCAGAGACTTTCTGACCGCTTAAAGAGCCGGCCGGACGCCATAGAGCCTTATCTGGATTTCCTGAAAATGTTTCAGCTTTCTTCAGTGCAGTCCTCTATGAAGATGCTCTATGCAATTTCAGAATCGGGAAGCGGAGATGCACAGGCACAGATTCAGATTTTAGTGCAGAGGAACAGCAAAATGCTGGATAAATCAGAAAAACTTTCCAATGAGAAAAGCCTTGCAGGGATTAATGGAATCTTCTATCTTCCACAGATTACAGTATCCTTTCAGACCATGGTAAATATGGTGGTGTTTATGGTAGTGTTCTTGGGACAATTGAAAATTTAGATTCAGATAAGCAGGCAGCCAGATGGAACAAGTGTAAAATGCAAAGGAGAAGTACAGATGGGACAAGTGCTAAAAACGTATCTGGGGTTGTTTTTCCTGCTGATAATGGGACTGGTGGGAATAGGAGTTGTGGCAGCCGGAATCGAAGTGACTGCCGCCAGAAATTATCACGCAGATGTGATTAGCCAGGTAGAATGCAGCAATTTTAACGCAGGCGTTATTTCCGCCTGTAAGAATCAGGCAGGCGAGAGAGGGTATCAGCTTGAGGTGGCGGAACTGGTCTATGATGGGGAAGGAAATCAGAGAATGGCTGAGATTATTCTTTCCTTTGAGTATTCCATTCCGGTGCTGAACCTGGTGTCCGAGCATGAAGTGCGCGGGTTTGCAAGATAAGGAGGCAGGATGAAAAGTATATTTGAGGAATTTGGAGGGACAGTCGTTTATGTGATTGCCGGAGGCGGTTTTCTTGGGATCTTTGGTTATTTGCTCAGTATGATCATATAAGAGCAGGAACTGAAATGTGAGGTAAGGTATTGAGATAAGAAAATATACCGAACTACCAGGCAGTGCATTGGGAATAAAATAAGCGGAACAGGAGGAATTATAATGAAAGAAATTATAGAAGAATATGCAGGAGTGGCAGCAGGAGGAGTTGCGGCAATGGCAATTTTAACCATGGCGGTGGAATTTGTTTTAGGAGGTTCCGGATTGTATGGAGTTATCCTGGGATTTTCCCAGAGCATTTGTTAAAGGGGAACGGGATGAAACAGAGCTATAAAATATTGTCAGAGCTGCTTTTGGCCGGCATTGTGTGCGGGATGCTTTTGGGAATTTTGGCCGGCACAGCATTGCTGCCCCGGTTGGGGGAGCAGATGAAAACGGAACAGGAAAGTTATTCCAGGTATCAGGACGCTGTGCAGATGAAAGCAATTTGTAACAGAAAGCCGCCGGAATTGGTTCGCAAAGGAGCCGATGTCTGGAATCCCGGGGAAACGGTTTTGCTCCATCAGGTATTTGAAGCAATGGATGAAGAAGGAAACCAGCTGGATATTCAGGTATTGGATATTCAGGATGCTTTTGGAAACAGCAGGATGGAATGGTATGACAAAGCAGGCCATAAGGCAGTGTTTTTAAAAAGAGGAACCTATACGCTGAAGCTTCGGGCGGCAGATGGTCAGAAGAAACCCACGGTCAGAACATTTATGCTGCTGATTGACCGCAGACAGGGAGGAATATGAAACATACGGTATACGGCATATCGCTGACGGCCCTTGCGGTTCTGATAATTGCAATTGTATTGGGAGTCAGTGGAAAAAATGTGCGGAAAAATGAAATGGAAACAGCGCTGAATACAGCCATTGAACAGTCTTTAGAGCAGCTTAGGCTGAAAAAGGCCCAGAACAGGCAGGAGTTCGCGGGGTATCAGGAATTGATTGCAGATTTCAACGGGCTGCTGTTGTCCCAGATAGAGTCAGATTCGGAGCTTCAGGTGGAGATTCTTACTGCGGATGAAAAAAAGGGCATCCTGGATGTAAGAATTACGCAAAGTTATCAGACGATTCTTGGAAGAGAGCAGAAAGCTGTGTGCAGGAAATCAGTAATTCTGGAAGAATATTCCGGGAAAAAAGGATATCATACAGTCACTTTTCTGGTGGATGGAGAGACTTATTGCCGGTACTCCCTGTATGAAGGCAGCAAACTCATACAGCCCAAACATCCGCAGAAAGAAGGAAAAGTATTTCAGTACTGGGCGAAACAGGGAGAACATCAGGAATTTGTGTTGGAAGAGATGAAGGCGGAGGATGAGCTTGTGCTAGAAGCTGTGTTCCGATAAATTGTAAGCAAGGAGGAAATATGGGAAGCAGGATCGTAAGTTTGCTTTTGTCCTTTGCGCTGATGACAGGAATTGTGAATGTTCCGAAGGCAGAAATGAGGCAGGACAGGGCAGAACAGAATTGTGTGACAGAGGAAAAAATAAAAAAGCAGGAGACATCAGAAGAACAGGACTTGCTTCGGGAGGATGCGGCAAGGCAGAATAGATTTGACAAATCAGAGGACGCCATACTGTTTTCTGAAGAGGTCAGCGTTCCGAAATTTGCAGCAGCGAGAGCGGCAGAAAATGAAAAGTATGTGGAAAAAAACGGGTATTTTTACATATTTGTGCGGAAAGAGGGAGAAAGCGCCGAATTGGGGCACTGGTACAAGTTAAATGTAAGTGTTCCCACGCTGACGGCCCAGAAATCGCAGGACATTACCTGGGGAATGACGTATATAGGAAGAATGCCCAAAGAAGAACTGGATCATGTTGTGGAATGGATTGTTGTGCAGGGAGACAAAGGCAGCAGTGAAAAAGATAATTATTCTCTTCAAATTGAAAAAGGGAAGAACTGGGAGAAAACAAGGCAGGATGGACTTGGAACGAATCCGGTTATGGGAGAGCCGGCTCCGAATCTGGAGGAGCTGAGGCCCCAGGGATACCCTTACAAAGAGAGATATTATATGCTTTGCGGGAAACTGAATTACACCGTAAAGGGATATCGGATGTATTTTGATAATTCTGTATTCCATGATATGAAAGGAATGGACATAGAGAAGGAAAACAGTCAGATACAGAAGAAAGATTCTAAACTGGAGAAAGATGAGGCATCCTGGACGGGAGACGGATATTTTAAATTCGCCATTGACACCAATAATGTGGGAATGACCAATTACGGGGCTTCCGGAGAATTTCATCACTCTATGTACGGATTTTATCTGAAGCCCAATCAGTACACAGTGAAATATGACGCCAACGGGGGAACCGGAACCGTGAAATCCCAGTCAGCTGTTTATGATGCGAATTTCAAGCTGCGGAAAAACAGTTTTGTCCGGGAAGGGTATACCTTTGCCGGGTGGAATATGCTTTCAAATGGAAAAGGAACAGGCGGCGCAGAGGGGCAGAGCGTGAAGAATCTGACAGACGTTCACAAAGGAACAGTAACAATGTATGCTCAATGGCTGCCGAACCAATTGTCTGTGACATATGATGCAAATGGCGGAACATCCGCCGGCAAGCCTTATCAGATTGGAACTTATGTGAACCAATGGAATTATGAGACGCCTGCCAGCGCACCGGAGAAGTTTGCTTCTTTCGGCCTTACAAAGGCAGGATATTCCAAACGCGCCGGAGCAGAATGGAATACTGCCGCAAACGGAACAGGAACCTCTTATCAGGAAAACAAGGCATATGGAATGCTGGAGTATGCTGCTGATTTAAAAACCGGAGACAGAAGCCGGAGGCTGTATGCCCAGTGGGAGCCCAACCTTTATACGGTTACACTGGATCAGAGGCTGACGGGTTTAGAATCCAAAGGAACGGAAGCTGTCTATGAAAAATATGAAAACGGATGGTATCTGGATCAGGGATGCACCCGTATTTTAAAAGACAGAAACAGAACCGGAAGCATTGAGATTCCTCAAAAAAGCGGTTATGTTTTTCAGGGATATTATAATGCGGCGGCAGGCCAAACCCAGATGATTGACGGGACAGGAAAAATGACGTCCGCAGGAATTGCAGATTATAAACAGCTTGGCAATGCTTCCTGGTATGCCCGTTATCATTGCCTGATGTCCTGTGAGGATTATGCAGATGTTCCCTGCGATTTTGAGAAAACAGAAGGAGACGCCAGGGAACAGACAGGAGTTCTGCTTACCGTGGAACAGGGGCAGACGGTTGTAAAGTCAGGACAGGCGGGAATTACAGCTTCCCTGACCGGAAAACCGGAGGGAACAGCGGTGGGCCAGTTCTGTTCTTCTAAAGCTGGAGGTTCTGTGTCCGGTTCTTCCGGAAATACACAAACGGTTTTTCTGCCGTTGACGCCCCAGGAAGGAGCGGCCTATCAGTTGAAAGTGTCATGTGCGGGCAGACTTCTCTGTGACCGGACCGTGTATTTTAAAGAGGGCAGATTCCGTATGCTGGCAAAACTGGGAACAAAGGAGAAAAAAGAAATTGCCCAGGGCGGTTCTGCTGCAGGAAGCTTATGGGGAACCGCGGATACGGAATATCCGCTGTATCGGTATGCAGGCTGCAGCCAGTTAAAAAATATCCAGTCTCCGGGAACGGTATACCGGTATTATCAGTATGGAGACGTAAATATGGCATACAGCGGAAACGGAGCAACATCCGGCAGAAATATACTGGAATATGATGTTCCAATGGAAAATATGCATCAGTTCCGGCAAAATGAATTTGCCAGAGAAGAAAAGAAAATGAAGTATACAGAAGATGGGAAGCCTTATGAATGCAACGTAAAGTATGGTTTTACAGGATGGCAGCTAAGCGCCGGAAAGCTTTGGCAGGAACGGAGCCGGGAATTGGCTTTGCGGATTTACAGGCAGGCCGAAGGGGAACAGGCAATATTGAACAGAACCTGGGAATCATTAGCTTCTTATCAGGTGGAACGTCCCGGCAAACCTGGAAATCATTCACAGGAATATATTAATTTTCTGGCAATGTGGAATGCATTTCCAACGATTACCGTAACACCGGGAAGCAGTCTGGAAGTTTATGAAGGAGAGGAGGTAGATAAGGAGGATTTAATCAACTGTCTGACAGCCCATGACGAAGAGGATAATCATAAAGAAAACAGGCCCTATCAGCCGGATTTGAATGATAAAGTGAAGATTGTCAAAATTGCTTATCCCAAATCTCAGAATGGAAGTCAGCCGTCGTATGAAAAAGCGTACCCAAAGGATGTGCCGAAGGATTTTCTGCTGGATACATATTATCTGAAACTGGAAAAGGGGGAAACAGTGGATGTACTGGTGACTTTTTCTGTGACAGATTCCAATGGAAATACCACAGAAGAGGAATTTCCAGTAAAGGTGAAATATAACAATTATCCGGAAATCAACAGCGAAGATATTTTTTATTATTTTAAAGAAGAGGCAAATAGAGGGGAAATTACAGAAGAGGCTCTGGTGAAAAGAGCAGAAGCTCAGGATGCAGAAGACGGAATGCTTACAGATAAACTGAAACTGAAGGACTTTGACGGCCAGGCTGTGAAGCTGCAGACAGAATCCAGAGCGGAGTTTGAGATCACGTATCAGGTGACAGACGCTTATAAAAAGACTTCTTATAAGACAGTAAAATTGGAAGTGGTGGATGAAGAGGCGGCCATAGCGGAGATGCCGAAATATTATGTCCGTTATATTTCTGAAAAATATCTGGATACCCTGGAAGAAAATTCCGTTTGGCGAAAACCTGAGAATTATGCGTATCTGAAACAGGCTTTGGCCAATGAAACAGCTATGGAAACCTGGAAATTTACCCATGGAGATATAGGGGCAGTACGGGAGTGGATGTCTGAAAATAAACCGGGAAAGGCACAGGATTTTCTGAAAAAATTTTCATATTGCAGGAAATAGCGAGGGAACGGCGGCCGGAAAAAGAAGCTGCCAGGAAAAATTTGCAGACAATATATGGTTGTGGGATGGAACGGGTCACAACCATATATTGTGAAGCTTTGCCATATTTTTTATTGGTCTGTCAGCATTTGCCTTTCGTTATTCTGTATGGGTTATTGCGCCGCTTTTTCGGCAAAGGAGGTATTGACTAAATCCTTCCATGCAGGCCGGTCTGTAAGTTCTCCGGATTCTGAAAGGATATCGAGAAGCAAATCGAAACTGGATGCTTCAAAAATCAGGTTTTCTTTCCAGGTATCCTGCTGATGGTATCTGGCCACAATGGAAGTCAGCGTTTCCATCTCTGTTTCCTTGAATTGAGGCGCGATGGCTTTGGCGATTTCTTCCGGCGTGTGGGCGAGAGTATAATCCATGCCTTTCTGAAGGGCATTGGTAAATTTTTGAATTATGTCAGGGTGTTCTTCAATATAGCTGCTCTTAGCGCTGAAGGCGGTGTAAGGCACATATCCGGAATCGACTCCCAGGGAAGCGACCACATATCCGGCCCCTTCTGCTTCAAGTGCAGTTGCGCCAGGCTCGAATTCAACAGAGAAATCTCCTTTACCGCCTGAAAATGCAGCGGCAGTGGAACCAAAATCAATGCTCTGATCAATGGAAAGATCTGCGGCAGGGTCAATTTGATTTTGCCGCAAAATGTATTCAAAAACCATTTCAGGCATACCGCCTTTTCGGCCGCCCAACACTTCTTTGCCGCATAAATCAGACCAGGAAAAATCAGGCATTTCTTCCCGGGCTACCAGGAAATTGCCGGCGCGCTGGGTAAGCTGGGCAAAGTTGATTACACGGTCGGTAGAACCTTCGTTATAAGTGTAAACGGTAGTTTCCGGTCCCATAAATCCAATTTCCGCTTCCCCGGAAAGTACGGCTGTCATGGTCTTATCTGCACCGAATCCGGTGACAAGGGTCAGATTGATACCTTCTTCTTCAAAATATCCCTGTTCAATGGCAACATACATCGGTGCGTAGAAAATGGAATGCGCAACTTCATTTAAGGTGACATCTGCCAGAGCAGTTTCCGAAGGCTCTTTTGAGTCTTTATCGGAAGCTTCCCCGGGGGCTTTACTGGAAGCAGTGTTTGAGGATTCCTGTTTTGGGGCTTTTGTCGTTTTGGAACACCCGCAGACGTTCATCAGCAGTAGGGTAAGGCATATTGCCAGTGAAATAGCATGTAACAGATTTTTTTTCATAATACCTCCATTCAGATAATGGCGCTCTTTATTTGTATTAGAATATGTAAAAAGAAAAGAATGTGTGTCATTTGAACGATCTGATTGTCTTGCAATTCCAGAATAAAACAGCTAAAATGTAAGATAGAAATGCAAGATAGAAAAGAGGAAAAATATGCTGGATAAAATGGATTTGCATACACACACAACCATGAGCGGACATGCCTATAATACCCGCAATGAGATGATACAGGCAGCCTGGGAGAAAGGGCTTCAGATTTATGGGATTACAGAGCATGCCCCTGCCATGCCGGGAAGCTGCCACAATATGTATTTTTCAAATTTCCGGGTACTGCCGAGAAGATACAAGGATATGACGGTTTTATACGGTGCGGAACTGAATATTCTTGACTTTGGGGGACGTGTGGATTTACCGGAATCTTTGTTAAAGGAGATGGATTTGACGCTGGCCAGTATCCATCTGCCCTGCTATCTGCCGGGAACGGCAAAGGAGAATACAGATGCTTATGTGGAGGCCATGAAGAATCCGTACGTCAATATCATTGCCCATCCGGATGATGTGCGTTTTCCCATTGATTATGAAAGGCTTGTGAAAGCGGCAAAAGAGTATCATGTGCTGTTGGAGGTGAATAATGCATCCCTGTCTCCGACCAGTTTTCGGGGAGATCCCAGGGAGCGGTACAGGGAACTGCTGCAGTTGTGTATGGTCTGGAAAGTTCCGGTGGTGATGGATTCGGACGCCCACGCAGATGTGTTGGTGGGGAATCACGAATTTGCAGAGGAAGTGTTGAAAATGGCCGGATTTCCGGAAGAACTGGTGGTAAATTATCATCATGAACTGCTGAGGGAATATATTAACAGAGGGGAACTGGTATAGCATAGAATAAAAATATGTATTTACTTCATAACTTTAGTATGATAAAATCATCGGAGAAGCATTTATAAGACAGAAAGATAAAAGGAGTACTACATAAAGGAGAATGGCGTATGAGCAAAAAATTAAGGACAGAAGCCGTAGACCATTTATTTGAAGCAATACTGAGCCTGGAAAATAAAGAAGAGTGTTATACCTTTTTTGAGGATGTATGCACAGTGAATGAATTGCTGTCATTGTCTCAGCGGTTTGAGGTGGCAAGAATGCTCAGAGCACAGAAAACATATCTGGATATTGCAGAGAAAACAGGTGCCTCTACAGCTACAATCAGCAGGGTCAACCGATCCCTGAATTATGGAAATGACGGCTATGATATGGTTTTTGCCAGAACGGGAATGGTTCAGAACGAAGGTTAGCGCAGCAGCGAATGGCTCTAGTATGATAGGCCAAAACTGCCGGAATGTCTTTTTGTATACAAACTGGGCAATTCGGCAGTTTTGACCTATGAGAACACGATCGATCAAATGTTTCAGAAACAACGATATATTGTGTATAAATTCCATTTTCTGACAGTCCCGTTTTCATATTAAGAGAGAAATTATTTGTCAGAATTCCTGATATGTTTTGCAGCGGATTTGTCCTCCGAAGATTTCGGCCGCTTTCAGGATGGCTTGTCCTCGGCAGCGTTTTTGGCCCGTTTTGCAGCAGTTTTGTCTCCGGTGGGGATTTTTGCATCAATCAATTTTTCAATTAATTGTTTCTTTATATAAACGTCAAAACTCAGCATACAAAGGAAAGAAAAACGCTGCAGGCCTGCCTGTTCTTCTCCGGTGAGATTTGCAAAAGTCTGCTGACTGGTATGGTACTTGCGGGTAATGTCTTTTTGCATGTTTTGGATTTCGGACTCTGCAAGGCGAAATACCTCAGAGTAAATACTTTCCAGATTGAGATCTGAATCAGAAGCAAAATACCGGTCAGTAATGGGATTCAGAATGGCCTGTATATCGCCGATACTCAAAATATTTTTCAGATAGTAAATAAAAATCAGTGTCAGAAGATGCTCTTTGGAATATTTCTTTTTCACCGGAGGCGGGAGCAGGTTGTTCTTGGCATAATTGTTAATCATTGTTTTTGTCAATACCTTGTCCTCAGAATGGCGTTTTGAGATGGAGAGCCGGTCATCCATAAAAGTAGTGACCTGATCCATGTACAAATCTATATTTGGGAGTTCTTCCGGTTTAATGTAATCAATGCGGGCAAGACTGTCCAGAATGCTGTTCAGTAAATCTTTATTATCTATTGTCATTTATTTCACCTCAGAGTATATTATATAGTAATAAAAACCGGATCACAAGTGTTTTGTTATTTTTTCTGGAAGATGATGGAAAACAGGTTGAAAAATGACGAAATATTTACTATAATAAACATACGTTTGAAAGATGAGAGGATAAAATATGAGTATGTATGATAATTTAAATTCCATGCAGCAGGAGGCGGTATTTCACACGGAAGGCCCGGTGCTGATTCTGGCCGGCGCAGGTTCCGGAAAGACCAGAGTGCTGACGCACAGAGCGTCTTATCTGATCGAGGAAAAAGGCGTAAATCCCTGGCATATTATGGCAATTACTTTCACCAATAAAGCGGCAGGAGAGATGCGGGAGCGTATTGACAGCCTGGTGGGATTTGGTTCTGAGAGTATCTGGGTGTCTACCTTTCATTCCACCTGCGTGAGAATTTTAAGACGTCATATTGACCGTTTGGGGTATGACACGAATTTTACGATTTATGATGCAGATGATCAGAAAATATTAATGAAGGACATCTGCAAGCGTCTCCAGATAGATACGAAGATTTATAAAGAAAAAAGTTTTCTGGGAGTGATTTCTTCCGCCAAAGATGAATTGATTTCTCCGGAGGAATTTACCCTGCGTGCTGCAGGTGATTTTGCAAAAGAAAAACAGGCGGCTGTTTACCGGGAATATCAGGCGGCTCTTCGCAAGAACAATGCACTGGACTTTGATGATTTGATTGTAAAAACGGTAGAGCTTTTCCAGAATGACGCGGAAGTGTTGGATTATTATCAGGAACGGTTTCGCTATATTATGGTGGACGAGTATCAGGACACGAACACGGCCCAGTTTCACCTGATTAAGCTGTTGGCAGAGAAATACCGGAATCTGTGTGTGGTGGGAGACGATGATCAGTCCATTTATAAATTCCGGGGCGCTAATATTAAGAATATTTTGAATTTTGAAGAGATATATCCGGATGCCCAGGTAATTAAGCTGGAACAGAATTATCGTTCCACCCAGAACATTTTAAATGCTGCAAACAGTGTGATTGCCAATAATGTGGGAAGAAAAGCAAAGGCGTTGTGGACGGATCACCCGGAGGGAGAGAAAATCAATTTTCAGCAGTTTGAGACAGCTTATGAAGAGGCTGATTACATTGCGGCAGATATCAGAAAGAAGGTAAGCGAAAATGGAGGACATTACGGCGGCTGTGCGATTCTCTATCGGACGAATGCCCAGTCGCGGCTTTTTGAGGAAAAATTTGTAGTATCGAATATCCCCTATAAAATTGTGGGCGGTATTAACTTCTATGCCAGAAAGGAAATCAAGGATTTACTGGCATATTTAAAGACCATAGACAATGGGCGGGATGATCTGGCAGTCCGCAGGATTATCAATGTGCCGAAACGTGGAATCGGCGCAACGACACTGGGACGCGTACAGACTTATGCAGAAGAACAGGGCCTTAGCTTTTATCAGGCATTGCGTGCAGCGGATGAGATTTCAACGATTGGCAAAGCCGGCATGAAAATCAGGCCGTTTGTTAATTTCATCCAGACTATGCGGAGCAAAGTGGAATATTTAGGAGTGTCCAAACTGCTGCAGGAAATTATCGAAGAGACAGGATATGTGGCAGAATTAGAGGCGGAGAGCTCTGACGAGGCGCAGGCCCGGATTGAAAATATTGACGAGCTGATCAGCAAGGCTGTAGCCTACGAAGAATCAGAAGAATCGCCTACCTTGAGCGGATTCCTGGAAATGGTGGCCCTGGTTGCGGACATTGACAATCTGCAGGAAGGCAGTGATTATGTAGTATTGATGACGTTACATAGCGCCAAGGGACTGGAATTTCCAAATGTATATTTGGCCGGAATGGAAGATGGCATGTTTCCCAGCTACATTACCATTATTTCAGACGATCCTTCGGAAATAGAGGAGGAGCGGAGGCTGTGTTATGTGGGAATTACCCGCGCAATGACAGATTTGACGATTACCTGTGCAAAACAGCGTATGATTCGGGGAGAAACGCAGTATAATAAAGTATCCCGGTTTGTAAAAGAAATTCCGGAAACGCTGCTGGGCGGTATGGCACGTTCCCGGCAGAAGCCGAAAGAAACCTCAGAATCTGCCGGACAATCTTTCCGGCAGGCTTCGTCTAAAGTAAAGCCTATTTTCAGCACCAGAAACAGTTATCAGTCCAGGCAGGCTAATTCTTTTGCAAGCAGCAGTACGGATAAGATAACGTTGGAATACGGCAGCGGAGATCGGGTAAAGCATATGAAATTTGGAGAAGGGACAGTAGTGCAGATCGTGGAAGGCGGCAGAGATTATGAGGTGACAGTTGCATTTGATCGGGTAGGGACGAAAAAAATGTTTGCTTCTTTCGCAAAACTAAAAAAAGTATAAAATTTCAAAAAATTGGTATGCTAATAGATAAATATGTGTTATACTTATAAGAACAATTGGTTGATACATTCAACCCCCAAAAAGAGGAGAAGGAGCGGTAATCATGAGCAGAGAAAAGATTGATGAATTGTTAAGTACAGTGAAATTGAATGAGTTGTTGCACAAACAGGAAGAAGAACAGAAAAAGTCTAAGGTGCTTTGGATTTGTGCAATTGCAGGTGCGGTGGTAGCAGTGGCAGCAATCGCATACGGCGTCTATCGTTTCTTTACACCAGATTATCTGGAGGACTTCGAAGATGATTTCGAAGACGATTTCGAAGATGATTTCTTTGATGATGAGGATGAAACTGAAGAATAGGAATCAGTTTCCGGAACTCCCGCATGGTTATGTGGGAGTTCTTTTTCGGTAAGCGTTAGTTCTAGATACGATTCAGCAGGAGGAAAAATGAAAAAGGGACAAATCTATGCAGGTACAGTGGAAAAAGTTGCATTTCCAAATAAAGGAATTGTCAGGACAGAAGATGGTAAAATTGCCGTGGTAAAGAATGTAACGCCGGGTCAGAAAATATCTTTTTCCGTCAATAAAGTGAGAAAGGGAAAAGGGGAAGGCAGGCTTTTGGAGGTTTTGGAAAAGTCCCCTCTGGAACTGGAATCTGCACCCTGTGAACATTTTGGAATCTGCGGCGGATGCACGTTTTTAAATCTGGACTATGAAACCCAGTTGAAATTAAAAGAGCAGCAGGTGAAAGAACTGCTGAAGCCGGTATGTATTTTCGATGGGAAGAGAGACAGCAGTATGTCTTTGGAAGAGAAATTTGAGGGAATCCGAAGAAGCCCCCATCAGTTTGGCTATCGGAACAAGATGGAATTTTCCTTTGGAGACAGCTGCAAGGACGGTCCGTTATCATTGGGAATGCATAAAAGAGGAAGCTTTCATGATATTGTGACAGTGGATGGCTGCAAAATTGTGGATCAGGATTATTCTGAGATTTTATCAGCTGTACTGTTTTATTTCCAGAGCTGCGATAATCCAATGGATGGGAAAGCAATGATTTTTGAAAATCCGGTGGATGGGAAAATATTGAATTGTGATAATCCGATGGATAGGAAAGTAGCAAATTGTGAAAATCCAGTGGACAGAAAAGAGGTAAATGACGAAAATTCAATAGACACAAAAGAACGAAAGGGCATTCCTTATTATCATAAAATGCGCCATATAGGGTATCTGCGGCATCTCCTGGTGCGGAAAGGGGCAAAAACGGGAGAGATTCTTGTGGACTTGGTGACAACGACTCAGATTAGCGGAGAAGCAGAAGATAAGATTCTGGAAGGATTTCGTGATGCGCTTTTGGAATTGAAACTGGAGGGGAAGATAGCAGGAATTCTGAATACCCACAATGACAGTTTGGCAGATGCAGTGATTAATCAGGGAACCAGGATTTTGTACGGTCAGGATTATTTCTATGAAGAATTGCTGGGGCTGCGTTTTCAGATTTCGCCCTTCTCTTTTTTCCAGACTAACTCTCTGGGAGCGGAGGTTTTGTATGAGACGGCCAGAGAATATATTGCAGATGCCGGAAATGGAAAGGTTGTATATGATTTGTACAGCGGAACAGGGACAATTGCACAAATTCTTGCATCGGTGGCGAAAAAGGTTATCGGAGTAGAGATTGTGGAAGAGGCAGTGGAAGCGGCAAAGAAAAATGCTGCCTGTAATCATCTGGAGAATTGTGAATTTATTGCCGGCGATGTGCTGAAAGTGTTGGATCAGATTAAAGAAAAACCGGATTTTATCGTGTTGGACCCGCCCCGGGAGGGGATTCATCCCAAGGCACTGGAACGGATTATCCGCTATGGTGTGGAGAAGATGGTCTACATTTCCTGTAAACCTACCAGTCTGGCAAGAGATTTGGAGGCACTGCAGGAAGGAGGGTACCAGGTGGAACGGATTTGCTGCGTGGACATGTTTCCGGCTACAGCAAATATAGAAGTTGTGTGTTTGCTATCCAAACTTAAATCTATAAATTACCCGAGTTAAACAGAAATATGGAATGGTATAATAAACCCACATCATACTAGCCTGCCGTCCGTCGGGCCGCATGGCCATCCAAACTATGGAAGCCAAAGGATTTCATAGTTTGGATGGTGCAAGCGAAATGTATTAGTTATGATATCTGGGTTAGTACTACAGAGAACAATATATTGCTCCGGTAGTTCTCCTGTTCCATTTCTTGAAAGCAAATTGATTTTATTGCATAATATGCCTATTCCAATCGTCACCATAATCGGTAGGACACTGCTTAAAACTCCGGAAATCACTTTCGCCTCCTATTCAATGCCGGCATATACATCTGCCTGATAATCAAAAAAATCAAAATCTGCGTAATGCGGGTGTCCGCACAGGTAATACCCACCATAGTTCCTGTAAATTCTCCGCATTTGCAGTATTCATCGGAGAATTTCGTAGTATCAAATATCCGTCCTATCTTTTCATATGTTTCATTATCATAACTCCATTCAAACCAGGATTTTCTTCCTTCAATATAAAGCCGCAGATAAATGGGGCGGTCCTCCACAGGAATTCTGGTATTCAGCAGTTCTGTTTTTTTGCCGTTTTCCAGATGGATGACGGAAATCGCGCTCTGGCCCAGCGTTTCGCTGTAATATTTTCTCAGATTGATGTAGTTCATATTATCGTAATATAAAATTAATCCTGCGCTGTGCTGATGAACTTGTGGAATAGACTCCATCTTTGTTGTAATTCTTGCATATACACTGGTCAGCTTCCGTGCCAGAATACTGACCTTATTCAAAGATGTCCGGGATTCCTGCCCCCGAAGCCTTACATATCCCGGGCGAGCTTTCACATCTGCAAAATTTTGCGGCATGATGCGCGGCGCATAATAATAATTTCCCAGTTCTTCCCCTTCAAAATCATCGAAATCCGGTATATTCGGCATCGGCGTCTCGGGAAGAGAACTTTCCGGAATTTCCATTTTTGCCAAATTACTGCCATCCGCCATACGAAGCTATCCATCCTCTGTCCACATCATTTTCTGGATTGCCGTTTCTCTTCCAAGTGTGCACCGAAGTTCCGGTACAAAGGGGCGTGCGCATAAATGGACCAGATACACTTCTCCTGTGGGAAGCTCCACATAGCTTCCATGTCCCGATTTCTGAAGCGCTGAGCCAGGATTATAATACTTTGGTTTTAAATGATCCGCATCCTGGCGCTCATAAGATTCTCCCGGAACGCTGGTGACAATTGGATTTTTTGGTTCTTTTTCATAGGGGCCCCATACATTTCTGGAACGTCCCATTGTTACACAGTGATTGTATCCGGTTCCCCCCTTTTGCGCACATATTACTCCGGCGGTTAAATATCGATGTTTTTACTTGCTTAAATTTCCATCTGCCACGTTGTGCCCGATAAAGCGGGGCAGACCCTCATCAATCGTTGTAG
>NZ_JBQIOP010000057.1:0-24979 GCF_056822245.1 Petralouisia sp.
ATCGAAAAGCTGTCCCAAACAGTGGGCAGAAAGCTGAACACGGCGGAGGATGTTGCCCTTGCCCTGGGTGAACGGATTGACTATTTTGCCGATCACGGCTGCCTCTGCGCCGATCACGGCCTGGATTACTGCATGTATGAAAAGCCGGACAAGATGGCTGCCAATCATGCTTTTGCTATAGCAATGGAAGGAAAGTGTCCGGACCGGAAACTTGCCGACGCCTATAAAACATCAGTTACCATTGCCTGTGCTGAAAAATACCTTCAGAAAAACTGGGTGATGCAGATTCATTTCGGCTGTCTGAGGAACGTCAATAAGCCCCAGTTTGGGCTGCTTGGCCCGGATACCGGCTACGATGCGGTCAACAGCCGCTCCGGAGTGGAATCACTGGCGCCTCTTTTGAATGCATGTTTGGAAAACGGAGGACTGCCCAAAACTATCCTGTATTCTTTAAATCCCACGGACAACACTGCCCTTGCCACCATTATGGCCTGCTTCCAGGGCGGAGGAGTCACCGGGAAAATCCAACAGGGAAGCGCCTGGTGGTTCAATGATCACCGCTTTGGAATGCGCAGCCAGTTAACGGAATTATCCGCCAACGGCGTATTGGGCTGTTTTGTGGGAATGCTGACAGATTCCCGCTCGTTTTTAAGCTACACCCGCCATGAATACTTCCGCCGTGTGCTGTGTGAACTGGTGGGAGAGTGGGTGGAAAGCGGACAGTATCCTGCAGACGAAGGGGAGCTAGAGAGACTTATTGGAAACATGAGCTATTATAATACCCGGGACTACTTCGGGTTTGACGTCCCCGCAATATAGAAGCCCTTAGTAAATAATTTGAAGTGCAGAGAAAGGAAAACATCATGTTAGAATTACCTTTAAAGATAGATTTTACAGGAAAAACCGTCGTAGTAACCGGAGCCGGAGGAGTGCTTTGCGGCACCATGGCAAAAGCCTTTGCCCAGGCAGGGGCCAGAGTTGCGGCTTTGGATTTAAATGAGGAGGCAGTGAAGAAACTGGAGGAAGAATGTGCCAATGAGGGATATACCTGTAAAGGCTACAAAGCCAATGTCCTTGATTTGGAAGAACTGGAGGCCGTTCATCAGCAGGTTTCAGCAGATCTGGGTCCCTGCGATATCTTAATCAACGGAGCCGGCGGCAATAATCCCCGGGCCACCACGGACAATGAATACCACCATGAAAAAAAGGAGGGTCAGAAAACCTTTTTTGATTTAGATCCCAATGGCGTGGACTTTGTCTTTAAACTGAATTTCCAGGGGACGCTGCTGCCCACCCAGGTGTTTGCAAAAGAAATGGCAGACAGAAAATCAGGCTGTATCCTGAATGTTTCTTCCATGAACGCCTATGTGCCGCTGACAAAAATACCGGCCTATTCCGGAGCAAAAGCTGCGGTATCTAATTTTACCCAGTGGCTTGCCACCCATTTTGCAGGAACAGGCATCCGCTGCAATGCCATTGCCCCGGGATTTCTGGTGTCTAACCAGAACCGTGCACTGCTCTTTCAGGAGGACGGCACGCCTACGCCCCGTTCCAACAAGATTCTGGCAGGCACGCCTATGGGACGTTTTGTGGAAGGTGAAGAGCTTTTGGGCGGCGTATTCTTCCTTTGTGATGATAAGGCGGCAAGCGCAATCACTGGAGTAGTGCTTCCCATTGATGCAGGGTATTCAGCTTATTCCGGAGTGTAGTAACGCCTGACAGTTTTGGAATTTTTTTCTGATATATTTAACGCCGGAGTAAGACCATGGGAAAGAGGAGTGGAACCAACCGTTTTGAACGCGTGCGGAAACGGTTGGTTTTTCATGAATCTGCCTTAACCAGACATTGCTTTTGGAAAAATGCGATTCCATGTCTGCATACATTTCGAAATCTATCCTGTTCTATTTTCTGCCGTATTGCTTGTTCTCTATTTGCTGTAAGGCTTTTATGCATTCTTCTTCCATAGATGTTTCTGAGTGGGCATGTTTTGCTTCAAACAGGGCGGCAAAGGTTGTTCTGAAAATTTCCGGGGCGAAGCTTTGGTCAGGTAACCAGACAGATACAAAAGGGTCCACAGATTCGTTTCGGAAGACTCAAGAACGTCATAAGTTAAGTTCTCTTCTATTTCTTCTGTAATGTATCCTCCTGCAAGCAGCGTCTCAAATTTGTCATTGACGTCAAAGTCCGTTCTGTCCAGAAAGGTGCGGATAATGCTGTTATCACTGGTGTTTTCCCAGAAATTTTTCGGTGGGGAGGATGGGTCTGACATCAGAGAATTTACATAATTCACCACATCCCAGGGACAGTAAATTTCAAAATCGCCAAAACGGTAGCCGTCGTACCATTCTTTCATTTGCGCTGTGTGTTTTGTGAGATTTGTATATTGAAGCAGCTGGCTTACTTCCGGCCGGGTAAATCCGAAATATTCATTGAAGCGGGTATCGGAAATAGTATCAGAGACAAAATTATTGGTTCCGGTGAAAATACTTTCTTTTGCAATTCTCAAACATCCGGTGATTACTGCAAATTTTCATGTCGCTTTCCGTCAGATAGAGATGGCTCTTATAGGGTTTTGCCAGTACAGATACAAGCTGTGCATATGCGCTGGGAAAATCCAGTCCGTCCACATTTTTGAATGACAGAAACAGTGTGGGATACTGATTCATCCAATTCTTGCAAAGTTGGGTGTTGGATGCGATTGAGAGTCCAAGAAATAATTTCCGGCTGTCCTTTTGCACATCGAAGAATTCCGCGAGCATGCTCATTGCCAGTGTTTTCCCAAATCTGCGGGGGCGGGTGATTAATGTTACCTGAGTGGCGTCTGTTTTCAGCAATTCTTCAATAAAGCCGCTTTTATCTGCAAAGTAGTATCCGTTTTTACGAATATCTGCAAAACCGGAACGTCCTACGGGAATCTTAATTTCCATCATATATCTGCACTCCTGTATGTCAAGTGTTTTTAGAACATATATTCGAAAAGTACTTGACTTATGAAAATTCTTGTGTTAGCATTAGAAAAACCTTGTTAGAAATGGATGGGAAATTATGAGAGATTACACAATCATACCAATTCGGCAGCGTCCGGATTTACTGGAGGATGCCGCTGAATGGTTTCATGAGAAATGGCAGATTCCGGTGGAAGCCTATCGGGAGAGCATGGAGGAATGCCTGAAGAACCAGCGTCCTGTTCCCCAATGGTACGTGGCAGTTGAGAACAGAAATCTCAAGGCCTGCCCGGCCTGTCGGGAACAGGAAGCCATGGGCGGTACAGAAGAAGCAGAAAGAGCTTCAGACAGAATCATAGGCGGACTTGGCATCATAGCCAATGATTTTCATGAACGAAAGGATTTGACGCCCAATGTCTGCGCTGTGTATGTGGAAAAGGAGTTTCGCTGCCGGGGCATTGCAGGTGAGCTGCTGAATTTCGCATGCAGGGATATGAAGGAAAAAAACATCAATACCCTGTATCTTCTGACAGACCATACGCTTTTTTACGAGCGTTATGGATGGGAATTTTTGTGCATGGTTCAGGGAGAAGGAGAGACGGAACTGTCCCGGATGTATGTACATAAGCTGACTTAGTTTTTTCTGTTTTACGGATTTCTATGCTCGTTTTGCCTGGATTGCGCGTTGCCGTGTCATGCAGTCTGTGAGCGCAGATTCTTTTTCAGTTTCTATCAGTCATTAATTTTTAAAAAGCTTCTTGACATTAAAATTTATCTGAATATAATAGTTTGATATAAAACTATTATGTTATGTGCATACCTGTGATATGGCCAAACAGCCATTCTGGGAATACTGCGGAACTGAAGGAGGAACACCATGAAATGAATCGAAAAGACATGCTGGGTTTTCAGATTAAGACATTGGATAATCTGTTTTTTCGCAATATGTTTGCATATGAGACCAGTCAGAAAGGAATGGATGAGGTAACTGTGATGCATGGCTGGATTCTGGGATTTCTGTACGAGAATGCTGACAGAGATATATTTCAGAAGGATATAGAGACAGAATTTTCCATTGCAAGATCTACGGTTACAAGCATCGTGAAGCTGATGGAGAAAAAGGGATATATTTGCAGGGAATCTGTGGAAAAAGACGGCCGTTTGAAAAAACTGGTTCTGACGGAAAAAGGCCGGAACATTCATGAGCAGCATATTGACGATATTGATTTACTGGAAGAGCGGTGCAAACGGAACATTGCGCCTGAGGAACTGGAAGTATTTCTTGCGGTGGCAGGGAAGTTAAAAGAGAACCTGGAAGCGGATATCGCATGCAGTGATTTCAGGCTTTTTGCTGCCGGGAATCAAAAGGAAGGTGATTGATATATGGAGAATACAGGAGGAACTGGAATGATAAAGACGATTTTAGGGCAGGTGAAGGAATTCAAGAAGGATTCTTTGATTACCCCTGCCTGCATGATACTGGAAGTGATTATGGAAATGCTGATCCCTTTGCTGATGGCGGCGATTATTGACAACGGAGTGGAAAAGGGAGATATGAATTATATTTACAAAACAGGAGCAGTAATGATGATACTGGCTGTTTTGGGACTGATGGCAGGCATGTTGGGAGCCAAATACGGCGCAAGCGCGGCCACAGGTCTTGCAAGGAATTTAAGGTTTGCCATGTTTGACAATATTCAGAGTTTTTCGTTTGCCAATATTGACAAATTTTCCACTGCCGGACTTGTCACACGGCTGACTACGGATATTACAAATGTACAGAATGCGTATCAGATGATTCTGCGTATGTGTGTGCGTGCGCCCATCAGTATGATTACCGCCATGGCCATGGCTTTTTTCATCAATGCAAAACTGGCAAGTATTTATTTGATTGCAGTGATTGTGCTGGGCTTCTGCCTGTTTCTGATTATGGGAAAAGCGATGAGGTATTTCAAGCAGATTTTCCCCAAATATGATGATATGAATGCCAGCGTGCAGGAAAATGTTTCAGCAATCCGTGTGGTAAAGGCTTATGTGCGTGAGGATTACGAAAATGAGAAATTTACCAGGGCCAGCGGCAATATTTATCAGATGTTTACCAAAGCGGAGAAGATTCTAACCTGGAATGCGCCGCTGATGCAGATTGCCGTATATGGATGTATTCTGGCCATCAGCTGGCTTGGGGCCAAAATGATTGTGAGCAATCAGCTGACCACAGGGCAGCTGATGAGTCTGATGACCTATTGCATGAATATTCTGATGAGCCTGATGATGCTGTCCATGATTTTTGTAATGGTAACCATGAGTGCGGCAAGCGCTGAACGTATTGCAGAGGTAATCAATGAAAAGAGCACATTGTCTAACCCAAAACATCCTGTAAAGGAAGTGCCGGACGGAAGAATTACCTTTGAACATGTGGATTTTTCCTATTCAAAGCCCTTGTCAGAAACCGGGAATGGGGAAGGGGGAGAACTGGTATTAAGGGATATTAATCTGGAAATCCATGCAGGTGAAACCATCGGAATTATCGGCGGAACCGGAAGCGCCAAGTCCAGTCTTGTAAACCTGATCAGCCGGCTTTATGATGTGACAGCAGGCAGCGTATCCGTGGGAGGCATTGATGTAAAAAAATATGATATGGAAGAGCTGCGGAATCAGGTTTCTGTAGTGCTTCAGAAGAATGTGCTGTTTTCCGGCACAATTCTGGAAAATCTCCGGTGGGGAGATAAGAATGCAACGAAAGAAGACTGCGTCAGAGTTTGCAAAATGGCCTGCGCCCATGAATTTATTGAACAGTTTCCCGACCAGTATGATACACACATAGAACAGGGGGGAAGCAACGTATCCGGCGGGCAGAAACAGCGTCTCTGCATTGCCCGGGCTTTGCTGAAAAAACCGAAGATTCTGATACTGGATGATTCTACCAGTGCGGTGGATACCGCCACTGACAGCAGGATTCGGAATGCTTTTGCCACCGAGATACCGGATACCACGAAGCTGATTATTGCGCAGCGCGTATCCAGTGTGCAGAATGCAGACAGAATTATTGTGATGGATAACGGCAGGGTGTCAGATTTCGGCGCCCATGAGGAATTATTAGAGCGCAGTGAAATTTATCGCGACGTTTATGAGTCCCAGACAGGGGGCGGAGGAGACTTTGATCAGCCGGGAGGTGACAAATAATGGCAGAAGCAGGAAAAGAGAAGATGAATTCCAGACAGGAAAATACGGGGAGCCAGGGAACGCAGCCAAAAGGCCCGATGGGGAAAGGCCCGCGTGGTCCCAAACCAAAGATTAAAAATCCGGGAAAGTTATTTGCCAGATTGATGAAATACATTTTAGCCAATTACAAATTTCACATTATATTTGTGGTTGCGGGCATTCTGGCAGGGGTGCTTGCAAATGTCCGGGGAACTTTATTTATGCAGACTTTAATAGACGTGTATATTCTGCCTATGATTGGAGCGGAACATCCGGACTTCGGACCTTTGGCGGCAGCTATTTTCCAGGTGGCGCTGATTTATGGAATTGGAGCATTTTCTACCTGGGGATATAACCGTTTGATGGTAAAAGTGACCCAGGGAACGCTGCAGAATCTCAGGGATGATATGTTCACGCATATGGAGAGCCTTCCGATCAAATATTTTGACACCCATTCTCATGGGGATATTATGTCTGTCTATACCAACGACATTGATACTCTGCGTCAGATGATCAGCCAGAGTATGCCGCAGCTTTTATCCAGCGGCATTACCGTGATAAGTGTTTTAATCAGCATGTTTTTCCTGAATGTGCCGCTGACGCTGGTGACGCTTCTGATGGTGGCAGTTATGCTTTTTGCAACGAAAACATTTGCAGGCAGGAGCGGTAAATATTTCATTGCCCAACAGAGGGATTTGGGTAAGGTCAACGGATATATTGAAGAGATGATGGAAGGCCAGAAGGTCGTGAAAGTATTCTGTCATGAGGAGGAAAGCAGGAAGCGTTTTCAGGAATTGAATGAGGAATTGTTTGCCAGTGCAAATAATGCCAATAAATTTGCCAATATGTTAGGGCCGGTGAACCTGCAGCTTGGAAATATGAGCTATGTGGTCTGCGCTATGGTAGGAGGAATTCTCGCGCTGAATCGAATCGGAGGATTTACGCTGGGAGGACTTGCCAGCTTTCTGACCTTTAACCGAAGCTTTAATATGCCTATCAATCAGGTAAGTCAGCAGCTAAACAGCGTGGTGATGGCAATGGCAGGCGCAGAGCGTGTGTTTGCCCTTCTGGATGAAAAACCGGAAACAGATGAAGGCTATGTGACTTTAGTGAATGCAAAAAAAGAAAACGGCGTCCTGACGGAGACAGAACAGAGGACAGGGCTGTGGGCCTGGAAGCATTTCCATCAGGCCCAGGGAACGACGGATTATATTGAACTGACCGGGGACGTGGTGTTTGATGATGTGGACTTTGGATATAATGAAGAGAAAATTGTATTGCATAATGTGAAAATGTTTGCCAATGCAGGACAGAAGATTGCTTTTGTAGGCTCTACCGGAGCCGGAAAGACCACCATAACCAATCTGATCAACCGGTTTTATGATATTCAGGACGGAAAAATCCGGTATGACGGAATTAACGTCAATAAGATTAAAAAGGCGGATTTGCGCCGGTCTCTGGGCATTGTGCTGCAGGATACCCATCTTTTTACCAATACGGTAATGGAGAATATCAGATATGGGAAACTGGACGCTACGGATGAAGAAGTGATTGCCGCTGCAAAACTGGCCAATGCAGATCAGTTTATCCGCAGGCTGCCCAAAGGCTATCAGACCATGCTCACCGGGGACGGTGCCAACTTAAGTCAGGGGCAGAGGCAGCTTTTGGCAATTGCCCGGGCGGCAGTGGCAGATCCGCCGGTGCTGATTCTGGACGAGGCAACCAGTTCCATTGATACCAGAACAGAACGTCTGGTACAGGACGGGATGGATAAATTGATGAAAGGAAGAACCACCTTTGTAATTGCCCACAGGCTGTCTACTGTCCGCAACAGCGATTGCATTATGGTACTGGAACAGGGACGGGTGATTGAACGCGGCACCCATGATGACCTGATTGCGCAGCAGGGGAAATATTATCAGCTTTACACCGGGAAAATGCCGGGACTTGGCATGGCGGAGGGCTGACATGCAGCGTATGGGTTTTGACTTTCGGAGCGTTTCGGAAAATCCGGATGAAATTAATCTGTATCATTGGGCCAAACAGTGATATAATGAGAATATGAAATTATATTTTGATTATATCGTGTATGAAGCGAGAAAGGAGACCATATGTTAAAAGGAAAAATAGCAGTAATTACAGGTGGAACAAGGGGAATTGGCTATGCCACGGTAAAGAAGTTTCTGGAAAACGGCGCAACGGTAGTTCTTTTCGGTTCCCGTCAGGAAACGGTAGACAAAGCTCTTGCTTCCCTGAAAGAAGAGAATGCAGAATGGCCGGTGGAAGGGGCCTGGCCGGATTTGGCTGACGCAGCGGCAGTGGCAGCTCAGATCAATGCTGTGAAAGAGAAGTATGGCAGAATTGACATTCTGGTAAACAATGCGGGAATTTCTGACAATACCCCTACGGTAAACTGCACAGCTGAACACTTTGAAAAGGTGATGAACCTGAATGTCAATGCAATCTTTCATGCCGTACTGCCCGCAGTGGCCATTATGAAAGAGCAGGGCGGAGGATGCATCATTTCCACCAGTTCCATGGTAAGCAGAAACGGACAGCCGGCAGGGGTTGCATACCCTACAAGCAAATTTGCAGTAAACGGTTTAACCCTTTCTCTGGCAAGAGAGCTGGGGCCGTATCATATCAGGGTCAATGCAGTAGCGCCCGGCATCACGAAAACGGATATGGTGGCAGCGCTGCCGGATGAAGTGATACAGCCTATGATACAGGCAATTCCTCTTCGCAGGGTAGGGGAACCGGAGGATGTGGCAAATGCTTTCCTGTTTTTGGCAAGCGATTTGGCAGGATATGTAACTGGGGAAGTATTGTCTGTGGACGGAGCGATGATTTGCTGACAATTTAAGGATTAAAACAGGTGCAGGCAGGTGCCCCGGAGCAGTTTTTCAGCATGCTCCGGGGTATCTGCCTGTATTTTGGATGACAGGTTAATCTTACTCCGGCGGTTCAATATTACTGCAGGGAAATAAAAATTTATTTTCAGGGATGCAACATTTCAGAAGAAAAAAGACTCATAAAAGATAAGAGTGGATTTCAGCAGTGACCTCCGTATCCAGAAATATTGAACCGCAGGAATAATAAGAAGTCCGCACTAAAAGGAATTCATTCATTTTCAGAAAGAACAGCAAATCATTGGTCAGATTCGTATACGCTTGCGTATAGATTATGGATATCCGTTTTACTTAAGGAGGGAGCCTCATATGGAAGAATTTATGCGGTGTTATGAAAAAATTTATCCGCAGATGTACCGTACAGCCCTGTTTTATTTGCAAAACCGGCAGGAAGCGGAAGATGCGGTGCAGGATGCGGCGCTGGCTGCTTATGAGAAGTTTTACCAGCTGAAAGAGAAAGACAAATTCGGGCCTTGGATCATGCGCATTCTGGCAAATAGATGCAAAAAAAGAATGCAGACCTGGTTTCGCAGGGAGGAAGATATTGAGGAGATATCTCCGGAGCAGGAAAGAATTCTGTCAAAGGAAACAGATTTTGCCATGGCATCTGCGGTAAAACAGGTCTTTGGAGAACTGGAAGAAGAGGAACGGTTTATTGTGGCATTTTCTGTGTTGGGAGGATATACCGGCGAGGAAATTGCGGATATGCTGAATATGAATCACAGTACCATCCGTTCCAAGTACCGGAGGGCGCTTCAAAAAATGAAAAAGAAGCTGGAGGTGTGATGATGGAAAAGCAGGAATTGAAGGAGCAATGGACAGAGGAAACCATAAGAGAATATGTGAAACAAGCTGCTGAATCAGAGCCGATTCCGGACAAATTGCAGCCAAGGCAGATGGAAAAATGGCTGAAACAGGCCATGGAGGAGAAAGGAGGAAGGTCTATGAAAGAGAAAAAAGAGAAAAAGAGTTACCGCAAATGGTGGTGCGCAACAGCTTCGGCCGCTGCCTTTCTGGCAGTGGTGCTGTTTGCAGCAGGCCGATCCATAGACTGGGAACGGGGCGTTCCAAAAGAACTGGAAACAAAGCAGTCTCAGGAAAAAGGGGCCGGGAAGGAAACAGAGAAAGGAGCTTCCTATCAGGAATTGTACGATGCATTTTCAGACATCTGGAAAGAACAGGATAAAATGACAGTCTATGTAGAAGAACGCTCAACGGATTCTGCAGGAGCAGATACAGGAGGAGAAGGCGGTGCAGAGCTGTTTGCGGAGAGTACAGTGGAAGATGCAGGAGTGGAAAACAGCAGTCCCAAGGAGAGCTCCGGTTCCAAGGATTATGGAAAAACCAATCAGCAGGAAGCAGAAGTTGAGGAAGCTGATATTATTAAAAATGACGGGCGGTATCTTTACCAGGTGGTTTTTGAGGATCGGACCGGCAGACAGGCAGTGCAGATTGCAGACACCAGGGACGGGTTGAAAGAAGCGTCCAGAATTGAGGAATTTGATCATGAAATTCAGCAAATCTATGTGTGGAAGGACAGTCTGGTAGTAGTGGAAAGCGGCTGGGTCAATGAGGTACAGGAGGAAGATTCGGAAAGCGGGAATTTCCTGGACAGTGTAAAAGGGGTTGTGGATGAGATATTTTCTTATGGGCCGGGAGAGGATTACAGGGAAATGTCTTACAGCAAAATTCATATCTATAATATTGAAGATCGGAAGAATCCGGAATTGTATCACACCTTTACGTTAAAAGGAACTTACAGGGATTCCAGAATTTCTGACGGATATCTGTACTTTTTTACGGCCTGCAATGCTTACCGGCCCAGACTGGAGAAAGATTATCAGGCATATATTCCCGAAGTTGACGGGGAGCCTCTGGCGCCGGAGAAGATTTATCTGCCGGAAGATACAAAGACGGCGGCCTATCTGGTGATGGCCTCCATCAATATGGAACAGCCGGATCAATTTACGGATACAACAGCTATTGTGACGGGAGCAGACAGGTTTTATGTCAGCCAAAACAGTATTTATGTGACGGACAGTATGTATGTAGATTACGGAACAGAGGGCAAACAGAGCGACAGCACCAGAATATTCCGTTTTTCCTATCAGGACGGAATTATGAAAAAAGAGGCGGAAGGTACGGTAAAGGGAATTCTGCTGGATGATATGGCAATGAACGAGTACAAAGGATATCTTCGCATGGTAACCACGGTAGAGAGCCAGAATGTACAGGAGGTAAAGGACGATATTACTGGTGAAGTGATAGGCAATGACGGAATTGATGTTGAGACTTCCAACAGCCTGTATGTATTGGATGAAAATTTAAAAACAGCAGGAAAGATTGAAAATCTGGCAAAAGACGAGAGAATTTACTCTGCAAGATTTATGGGAAACGCCGGCTATTTTGTCACATTCCGACAGACCGATCCGCTGTTTTCTGTAGATTTGTCAAATCCCAAAAAGCCGAAGGTTCTGGGAGAACTGAAAATCAGCGGATTTTCAGAATACCTGCATTTTTATGGAGAAAATCTTCTTCTGGGAATCGGCATGGAGGCAGACGAAGAAACCGGGGCCACAGACGGAATGAAACTGTCTATGTTTGATATTTCTGACCCTTCAGATGTGAAAGAACAGTCGAAACTTATGCTGCCCTACGATTACGCCATGGCTTTGTATGACTACAAATCAGTGTTTATTGACACAGACAAGAATCTCTTCGGCTTTTCTGCGGAAGATTACGAAGAGGATTACCGTCTTGAGTATGTATTGTTTACGTATGCAGACGGCGCTTTCCAGGAGAAAATGAAAATCGACTGCAGTGACAGCAAAGTTTACTCCCATTCAGTGCGGGGAACCTATATCGGAGAACGTTTTTATCTGATGTGCGCCAATGGCAGAATTGAGGAGTACAGCCTTGCAGATGGCAGCAAGACTGGAGAATTGGAGAAATAAAATTATTTTGAATATAGCAGCTTTTAATGAAAGGAATGAAAATATGTTTACTGAAGAAAAATAGTTGCGAATGTTTACTGAAGCGAACAAGCCATATTTGGATACACAGGAAATACTGTTTCATCCATTGGCAGAATAAGTAAAGGCAAACAAACCGTAATTGGATACACAGGAAATACCGGATCGCCCTTTGGCTAAGCAAACAATTCGAGGGCATGGCCCGGTTTGCGTGCAAAAGGGCGATCCGGTATTTCCGTCCGTATCCAAAGACAAGCTGTTAATCCGTTTGCAGTAATTTCAGCCTACAGCCTGTAAAACACCGGCTTTCTCCCCTGAAACACCGTATAATATTCAAATCCCGCCTGCTTCAATATTTCCGGAACCTTCGCAAAATCAAAAGCAACGTGCTCCGGCCTGTGTCCGTCTGCCCCCACTGTGACAATTTCACCCCCCAGTTCCCGATAGCGTTTCAGAATGGGTTCTGTGGGATTGGGATGGCCAAGCCCGTACCGGAAGCCTCCGGTGTTCAGCTCCAGACCTTTGCCTTTTTCCACCAGAATACGCAGAATTTCTTCTAATACATCTGAAAACTGCTCATAAGTGTAATTTTCATTTTTGGTGGGGCCGTAGCGGACTACATAATCCAGATGTCCGTATACGTCAAAACAGTCAAATACAGCCAGATTTTCCAGAATAGATTCAAAATATTCCCGATATGCTTCCATCTCTGTTTTTTCCAGATAATATTCCGGAAAATAAGGGTCCTGGCCGTGTACCACATGGGAAGAACCGATGACAAAGTCAAAGGGATGACTTTCAATGATCTGAGGAAGCCGGTCTGCAAGATGGGGCTGCAGCCCGATTTCTATTCCGGCCAGAACAGGGAAATTACCGGAATAATGCTGCTGAATTCTCTGCATTTCCTGAAAGTATCCGGGGATATCCAGGTTGAATTCTGTCTGAGATGCATTGTAATCCAGATCCAGATGATCGGTGAAACAGATGCCGTCCACCCCTGCCCGGATGGAAGCCTGAATCATTTCTTCGGGCTTTGCCTGGCTGTCTGTGGAAAAATGCGTATGCATATGTGTGTCCCAAAGCATGAGAATGTCCTCCTTTTCGTATGTCGGATTTAAAAAGATCATAATTCAGACGGCGGGCAATGTCAAATAGAAATTCGGATCAGACGAAACAGATGGGAGTCTGTCAATGTATGTTTTCACCAAAAAAAGTACGAGATAATGAAAAATTTAACAAAGTTAAAAAAGCCCCTTGAATTTTTCCACGATATTAGTTAAAATATAGACAAGTTGGGTAATATATCCAAAGAAAAAACAAAATTCATTCAAAATTAGGAGGAATTAACATGTCAGTAAGAGTAGCAATCAATGGTTTCGGACGTATCGGCCGTTTGGCATTCAGACAGATGTTTGGTGCAGAAGGGTACGAAGTAGTAGCAATCAACGATTTAACAAGTCCTAAAATGTTGGCGCACTTGTTAAAGTATGATTCATCTCAGGGAAAATATGCATTGGCAGACAAAGTAACTGCTGGTGACGATTCCATTACTGTAGATGGAAAAGAAATCAAGATCTACGCTTTCCCGGATGCAAATAACTGCCCATGGGGAGAATTAAAGGTAGACGTTGTTCTGGAGTGCTCCGGATTCTACACCTCCAAAGACAAAGCACAGGCTCATATCAATGCAGGCGCACGTAAAGTTGTTATCTCTGCTCCGGCAGGAAATGACCTTCCTACTGTTGTATTCAACACCAACCATGAGACATTGAAGGCAGAAGATACCATTATCTCCGCAGCTTCCTGTACCACCAACTGCCTGGCTCCTATGGCTGACGCTTTGAACAAATATGCTGCAATCCAGTCCGGTATTATGTGCACCATCCACGCTTACACAGGCGATCAGATGACATTAGACGGACCTCAGAGAAAAGGCGATCTGAGAAGATCCCGTGCAGCAGCAGTGAATATTGTTCCCAACAGCACAGGCGCTGCTAAGGCAATCGGCCTTGTTATTCCGGAATTAAACGGCAAATTAATCGGTTCTGCACAGCGTGTACCGACTCCGACAGGTTCCACCACAATCTTAACAGCAGTTGTTAAAGGCAACGATGTAACTGTAGACGGAATCAATGCAGCTATGAAAGCAGCAGCTAATGAATCTTTTGGATACAATGAAGATGAAATCGTATCCAGCGATATCGTGGGAATGAAATTCGGTTCCTTATTTGACGCTACACAGACCATGGTTTCCAAGGTTTCTGATGATTTATTTGAAGTACAGGTTGTTTCCTGGTATGACAATGAGAACAGCTACACAAGCCAGATGGTTCGTACAATCAAATATTTCAGTGAATTAGCATAAGAATTAAAATCCTGCACGGCAGACTGCTTTTGAAGCGATAGGCTGTCAGAGTGCAGATACAGAACGGTTCAGAGCTCAGTTCCTCTGAACCGCTCCTAAGACTCAAAAAGGGTCCGGTCTTTTAAGGACCGGGCTCTTTTTGATGCATATGAAACAGAAAGCGGTTTACATTATCAAACAGGAGGAAATGTATTATGTCTTTAAATAAAGTTTCAGTAGACGACATCAATGTAAAGGGCAAACGCGTGCTTTGCAGGTGCGATTTTAACGTGCCTTTGAAAGAAGGAAAAATCACAGACGAGAACCGTCTGGTGGCAGCGCTTCCCACCATTAAGAAATTGATTGCAGACGGCGGAAAAGTAATTCTCTGCTCTCACCTTGGCAAACCAAAGGGAGAACCCAAACCGGAATTGTCTCTGGCTCCGGTGGCGGCAAGACTTACAGAGTTGTTGGGACAGGAAGTGAAATTTGCCGCTGATCCGGAAGTGGTGGGCCCCAATGCCAAAGCAGCTGTAGAGGCTATGAAGGACGGCGAAGTGATTTTACTGGAAAATACCCGTTACCGTGCAGAAGAAACCAAAAACGGCGAAGCATTCTCCAAAGATCTTGCTTCTCTCTGCGATGTGTTTGTAAATGACGCGTTCGGAACCGCTCACAGAGCGCACTGCTCCAATGTAGGCGTATCAGAATTGGTGGATACTGCAGCAGTTGGATATCTGATGCAGAAAGAAATTGATTTCCTTGGAAATGCAGTAGAGAATCCGGTAAGACCCTTCGTTGCAATTTTAGGCGGCGCAAAAGTAGCGGATAAGCTGAATGTTATTTCCAACCTTCTGGAAAAATGCGATACGTTGATTATCGGCGGCGGCATGGCTTATACTTTCTTAAAAGCGCAGGGATACGAAATCGGAAAATCTCTGGTGGATGACACCAAAGTAGATTACTGTAAAGAAATGATTGCAAAAGCTGAGAAGCTTGGCAAAAAATTACTGCTTCCGGTAGATTCTGCAACAATTACAGAATTCCCCAATCCCATTGACGCTCCGGTAGACGTAATTATGTATGATGCAAAAGACATGCCTGCAGACCGGGAAGGATGCGATATTGGGCCAAAGACTGCAGAAATGTTTGCAGAGGCAGTGAAATCTGCAAAGACCGTTGTATGGAACGGGCCTATGGGTGTATTTGAGAATCCTACGCTTGCAGAAGGAACCATTGCAGTGGCAAAAGCGCTTGCAGAAACCGATGCAACCACCATTATCGGCGGCGGAGACTCTGCAGCAGCAGTAAATCAGCTGGGCTTCGGCGACAAGATGAGCCATATTTCCACCGGCGGCGGAGCTTCCCTGGAATTTTTGGAAGGCAAAGAGCTTCCAGGCGTGGCGGCAGCAACCAACAAATAAAATTAAAAATGGCAGAAAGTTTGAAATGCTCTGTGAAATTGGCAGGCATGGGGACTTTTTGAAAATAAAATCTAAGAAGAGGATAAGATTATGGCAAGAAAGAAAATTATTGCAGGCAACTGGAAAATGAACAAAACTCCGAGCGAAGCAGTTGCTCTGGTAAATGAACTGAAACCGTTGGTGGCAAACGAGGATGTGGACGTAGTATTCTGCGTGCCGGCCATTGACATTATTCCTGCAATGGAAGCAGCAAAAGGCTCCAACATCAACATTGGCGCAGAAAATATGTATTTTGAGGAAAGCGGCGCATATACAGGAGAAATCGCTCCCAATATGCTGACAGACGCAGGCGTGAAATACGTGGTAATCGGCCATTCTGAGAGAAGAGAGTATTTTGCTGAGACAGACGAAACAGTTAATAAGAAAGTTCTGAAAGCATTTGAACACGGCATTACTCCGATTATCTGCTGCGGAGAGTCTCTGACACAGAGAAAACAGGGCATTTACATTGACTGGATTCGTATGCAGATTAAAATTGCATTCCAGAATGTAACTGCAGAACAGGCAAAGGGCGCAGTGATTGCCTATGAGCCAATCTGGGCAATCGGAACCGGAGAGACTGCTACCTCCGACCAGGCAGAAGAAGTTTGCGCAGCAATCCGTGCCTGCATCAAAGAAGTATATGACGAGGCAACTGCAGATGCAATCCGTATTCAGTACGGCGGATCTGTAAATGCAGGAAATGCGGCAGAATTGTTCTCCAAACCGGATATCGACGGCGGACTGGTTGGCGGCGCTTCTCTGAAAGCAGATTTCGGCAAGATTGTCTGCTATAATAAATAAAGCAGGTTATCCCTGATAAGGGAAATACAGAAACTCACTTCAGGTTATGGGAATCCATGACTGAAGTGAGTTTTTGATCTGGATCGGGCAAATCATTTTGCAGATAAGGAGAACAGAATTATGGAAAAAATCAGTCTTGGAACCATAGGAAGCGGCCCCATTGTCCATACTATTTTGGATGCCGTTCAGATGACAGAAGGAATCGCCTGCACTGCAGTATATTCCAGAACCCGGGAGAGAGGTCAGGAATTGGCGGCTCAATACGGCGTGTCAAAAGTATACACGAACCTGGATGAGATGTTTGCGGATGAAAACGTCAACTTTGTCTATGTGGCGTCTCCCAATCTTTTACATTACGAACAGACAAAAGCCGCGCTTCTTGCCGGAAAAAACGTTATTTGCGAGAAGCCTTTCTGCACCAGGGCCCAGCAGGCCAGGGAACTTGTGGAGCTTGCCAGAGAACGGGGGTTGTTTTTAATAGATGCAGTGCCTACGGCGTTTCTGCCGAATCTGGAAATCTTAAAGCGGGAGATTCCCAAAGTGGGCAAAATCAAGCTTGTGCTCAGCAATTACAGCCAGTATTCCAGCCGTTATGATCTGGTAAAAAAAGGCGAAGTCCCTAATATCTTCAATCCTGAATTCGGCGGCGGCTGCCTGATGGATATCAATTTCTACAATGTGTACCTGAATGCGGCATTATTTGGAATGCCCCAGTCCTTTACCTACTATCCCAACCGTTACGGCAGTCTTGCCGACACTTCCGGCGTTCTTGTGATGCAGTACGACGGATTTATCAGTGAAGCAGCCGGGGCAAAGGATACCTGGGGCGTGAATTATGTCCAGATTGAAGGGGAAAACGGATACATTTATATCAAAGGCGGCAGCAACGGCCTTGCGGAAGTGCAAGTGGTAACCAGGGAACAAGAGGAGACGTTCAATCATCAGGAAAATTCCAACCGCTGGCTTTATGAGATCCGGAATATGACAAAAATGATTCAGAATGACGATTATGCCGGGAATGACAGGAATCTGAAGGTTATGTTAATGGTTATGGAAATTATAGAATCCGCCCGGATAGCGGCAGGAATTCAATTTCCGGGGGATGTTGTGGAACACTAGTACATCGAATAATTATTAACTGACATTTTCACTTGTCTGTACTTCTGATAGCACAGGACAAAAAGCCTCGACGTAGACCACTACGCCTGCGTTTTTTGTCCGGCGTTCTTGAAAGCATATTCTGCATTAATATAGCAGTTAATTAATTTTCGATGTTCTGTTTCCAATATATGCAGGTGCACATTGGAATATTATATGTGCACTTGTTGAATTCTAAAATCGGAAAATCAAAAACCAGACAATTGAGGAGCTGCTGGATCTTTAAGAGCTAGTTGAAATTATTGAAAAAAAAGGTTATGATATATATGTTTTAAATACTATTTGCAATGCCACCACAGGAGAAGCAGACCAAAACAAAAGAGTTTGCCCATCAGGTGGATGCTAAGATAGCGGTAAATTACTGTCCATTAATAGCGCAGGTATCACCGTGGGGACTTATTATACAAACAAGGATGCAAAATATGAAAATTGGAGAGGTATTAGAAAAAGAAAGAAATAATAGAGGTTTAATGAAAAATGAAGTTTGTAAAGGTCTTTGCAGTCCTTCGACTTATGGAAGATATGAAAATAGTCAAATTGAACCTAATAAGTTTATGATAGATGCTTTATTAGAGCGTATAGGAAAAAATCCAGAAAAAATATCATACATGGCTTCTGCGGATGAGATTGATTGTGTGAAAATAAGGTTTAAAATAGAAAAAAAACTCAGAAAGCGAAGGACAGATGAAGTTGAGCAATTTATAAATCAATATAAAGAGTTAAGTATTGTATATGGAAATAAACTTCATTTACAATATATTTTAAGAACAGAGGCTCTAATTTTTTTATTTTCAAATAAAAAGTCAGAAGCAGTAAATAAGTTAAAGGAAGCTTTATTGATAACTAAAGAACTCGATTTCATGTCAGATAATCGTCCGGTTTTTACTGTTATGGAGATGGAAATAATCCTGTATCTATGTTCAAATAAATTCTTTGATGAAGAGTTATTATTTGAATTATATTATTATATCACTAGACTTGGGGATAAAAATATATTGAAATTAAGGTTTTATGATAAAGTTGCGCTTGAAATAGTAAATAATAAAAAAGGAGTTGAAGATAGAAAGCTTGTACTAATGTTAGAGGATGTTTTAACGTATAAACGTAGAATTTTTCAGTATGTTGGTGTATCTGAAATTTTACGAAGCAAGAAGTTATTGGGGGAAATTCTTTCGTGTGATGAGGAAAAATTGTTGGAAATAGATAAAATGATAGATATATAGTGGAGAGTAATATGAATTTATTTAATAAAAGTGGGACGATTCGAAAAAGAAGGGTAGAAAAGAATCAGACGATAGAGGAATTGGCCTGGGGGATATGCGATGAAACTACGTTAGGAAGATATGAAAGAGGAAAAGTGGACCCATCGGTTGAAAAACTTTCTTTAATATTAGAGAAACTAGATATAAAAAATCAAGGGATGGTTGTATCTCATGAGATAAGTCTTTTTAGCGATAACGATTGTTACGAAGAGTTTGAAAAGTTATTGCATGATAAGAAATTAGAAGAGATTAACATTAGATTAGAAAAATACGAGTCTGGAATGGAGATAAATAATACGATTGAAAAAAAACAGTTTTTAGGGCGCATAAAATTATTCATGAGTATGGATAGAGGGGAACTGTATATACATGAATTAGAAGATCTATTAATGGAGTCAATAGGAGATTATTCAAGTGGAAAGATTTCATTAACTAATATATATAATGAAACTGAACTGTATATATTGAATGATATTGCAATTGGATATTGGGATTTGGGAAGAAGGGATTTAGCGCTAAATATATATAAAGATCTGATGGAATATTTTAAAAACTTCATATATAATCAAGACAGTGTTATATGTAATAAAATCTGTTTGAATTATTCAAATTACCTTGGCTTATCTGGGAACTATCAGGATAGCATTAAAACATGTTTAGATACTATACGTTGGATGCAAAATAATACAACACAAGATTTAATGTATGTTTTTATCTTTAATATAGGCTGGAACTACTATTATTTGTGGAAAAGAACGGGTGATTTCAAATTGAAAGAAAAGGCTGAAGCTTATATTGAAAAGGCTTTGGCTTTAGGAAACTATTACCATGAAAATGAGGACACAATCAATATAATGAGACAATTCTATCAAAATGAAATCACAAGTACTCCTTCAAGTTCTTCTAATGATACGGGCCGGTAATGCAAGCAATTTCAATGGAGTTGCAATTTGATGTGTTTACAGGCATTGTAGTAATAAAAAGAAAAAAAACAAGTAGTGACATGATAAAAAATTTTTTCATAAATGTACCTTCCTACATACAAAATATTTATTTGTCGCCAATTGGGTTGACATACATTTTACACAAGTTTATATAAAATTTCCTGAATGAACAGGGCATATTGTGCAATTAATATTTCACAGTATGCCCTGTTTTATTTGTTTACAATAATATAAGATATACAAAATAACAAAAAAGGGGAATGATATGTATTTAAGTATACCAACTAATTGGGACAATCGGATTGTTGATAAAATTAGAGAAATTAATAGTTCGTCTGATTATTGCTATAAAGTAGGAAGTGTATACGGGGCTTTTTTAACGAAAATAGGATCAGGGAGATTTGAAACTCCAAACATATCTGAAGAGTATGCCCAAGAACACATAAGAAAGATAAAAAAACTTGGAGTTAAGTTTAATTTTGTGGCAAATTCGCCGTCATTGGGGGGAAAAGAGCATGATGTTACATATAGGGAAGAGTTACTTGGTGAAATAGAAAGAATTGTAAATTTGGGAGTGGAAATGATTACTGTATCAATTCCATTTTTAGGAGAATTGATTAATTATCATTTTCCACACATAGAAGTCAAAATGTCAACCATGTTGGATATAAGAGATATTCAGCATATAAATTTAATAAATCAAATGGGTCCTAAGGTTGCCTGTATTACTTTGAGTCGATTTATCAATAGAAATTTTGAGCTGTTAAAGAATATGGTTGACATTGCTCCATTTGAGTTAGAGTTATTGGCTAATTCTCTTTGCCTCCATAATTGCCCATATCAAATGTATCATTCTGATTTAGTTTGTTGGCAGGCAAGAAAGAAAAGAGGTTGGGAAGAGCCGTTTGCAGATTACAGAGCTGTTGCGTGTGACAGAATAAGATTCACAGATAAGTCTCAAGTAATAAAGAGTCCCTGGATACGACCAGAAGATCTAAACGAATACGAGCAAATAGGAATAAGTTCAATAAAAATAGCAGGAAGAACATTTCCGACAGAATGGATCATAAATATTGTGGAAGCATACGCTAGGGGAAGCTATTCTGGAAATATGTGGGATTTGATACTTCCGTTTCAAGATATATATGTTGACAATAGAAAATTAAATAATTTCTTGAAGCATTTTAAAAACAATAGGCCAAGCTGTGATAGCAATTGTGGAAAATGTAGATACTGTGAAAAAATCGCAGAAGATGTAGTGAGTTATGGTGACGAAATAGAAGAATATCTTATAGACTTAGAAAAAAGGTTAGATGCCAGAATTAATACGGTAGATACATTGCCGCCGTATTTTAAGGAATCAAGAGTTTAATAAATTCGTGGAGGAAAAATTGAAATGGAAAATGATAAATATATAGCAGTTGTAGCAACTTTATTGTCAGGAATTGAATTAAAGATGATAAAAAAATTGGGATATAAAAGTCTGTTGATTAATTCCAATACCTGGATAAGCATGGACAAAGCTTTAGAATCGGATGCTTGTATTGAGATAAATTTAAATGATGCTGAAGAAGTCATGAACAAGATAGAAGATGTAAGAAAAAGATATAATATCGTTTCTGTTTTCTCTTTTAATGAATATCGTGTTCCTATCGTTGCACGTATTAGAGAATCATTAGGTCTTCCATATGGAATACCTTATCAGGCCGCTGTTAATTGCAGAAATAAAAAACTTACAAGAAAGATTTTGGAAAACTTGGGTGATGAAGCAGTTAAATATAGGACCATTACATCTTTAGAAGAAGCAAAAGCATTTGTAAAAGTAAATGGATTACCAGTTGTAATAAAACCTTCAAATGATGCTGGAAGTGAAAATATTTTTTGTTGCAAGACAGAAGAGGATGTGGTTCTTGCAGTAGAAAAGCTCAAAAACACAGAAGTTAATTTAGTTGATCAGAAATTGGATGAAGAGTTTTTAATTGAGGAATTTTTGGATGGGCCAGAATATAGTGTGGAAGCAATGGCCTACGATGGCAGTATTTCGATTATTGCGATAACTGAAAAAAAGGTTATATCACCATTTGAACCAATAGAAATTGGTCATACAGTGCCGGCTATGGTTTCTCAAAATAACGAAGAAAAGATAAAAGATATTGTAACAAAGGCCAATGAGCTATTAGGAGTAAATTATACAGTTACACATACAGAGGTTAAATTAACGTCGAAAGGACCTAGAATAGTAGAGGTAAATGCAAGAATTGGCGGCGATAATATTGCGTCTTTAGTAGAAGCTGCGAAAGGTATAAATCTATATGAAGCATCGATATTGCTTTCGATGGGAAGAATGCCGGTTGTAAAAGAACCAGTTACTGAAAAAGCATCTATACGATATTTTTATGCAGAAAAGGATGGGTTTGCAGAAATAAAAAATATACCTCTTATCGAGAAAAACCCAAACGTGAAAGAGTTAAATATTCAAATTAGTGAAGGGGCGAAGATGGCAAAAACCATCAGCAATTTTAATAGGTACGGATATTTTATATGTTATGATGAATCTGACGAGAATATGGACGAGATGCAAAAAAATGTATCTTCGAATGGGAAAGAAAAAATGGAAATTGAAAAAGAGGAGTGCTCTGATACTGGTTTAAATGAAATAATCGGAAATTACTGTACAACGGATGAAATGAATGACGCTTTAAATGATATCGAACGTAGTGTTGCCGGAGTAATAATTGCCTTTTTAGGAGATGATGATTACATGAGGACTAAGGCGGTGATAAAAGCAAAATATAAAGGCGTCTCATCGAAAAAAATAGCGGCATTATATAAGTTGACAGAGTTAGCCCAAAAAGATTTACAGAAATTTATAACAAATATTTTATGATAGAGAAAAGCAGCTAGGACAACAGAATATGAATGTATTGTGTCATTAGTTAACAAAAAGAAAGGACAGCAGATTAATTTTCTTCTGAAATTAATCAATTAAGGTTATAATGTGCAAATATTTTAAGGGAATAGAAGATATATCAAAATTATCAAGAAATCTAATTTTGTTATTAGTTGCAGTTTTTATTTCTAATGTTGGAAATGGAATACAAGTTATTGCCATTAATAAATGGATATATGATAAAACGAATAGTGCGGCTTTGATTGGCGGAGTTGTAATTCTGGATTATATAATTTCTTTTTTGGTCCAGTTTATTACGGGGACGATTATAGATAGGAGTAATCCAAAAAAAATATACTTGTTATGTGATTTGCTTAGGGCAGTAATTTTTTTTGTATTAAGTATAAGTATGCTTAAATCAGACGTACCGGTTGTTCTGGTGGGAATTTGTGTAGCGCTTATAAGTTTTATAACCACGGTGTATCGTTCATGCTTCTTTAAATTAATTCCTATGCTAGTCAGAGAACAAAGTGATTTATTAAAAGTGAACGGTTTAAATTCAACTTTAACCCAATTTGGATTACTGCTTGGGACAGTGATTGTAGCGCCTACAATAGTATTATTTGGAACAAGCGTGGCAGTTATGCTTAATGGTTTAACATTTTTGCTGTCAGCAATTATTGTAATTTTTATAAAGTTTAATTATGTGAAGGAAACATGTTCGAGAAATAATAGCATTAATGTTTTTGAAGATTGGGCCGAGATAATGAGCTTGTTAAGAAGAGATAAAACATTAAAATGGCACATTGTAATTAGTTCTGCAGATGTGCTGGTAGTTAATTTTTTTAATATTTTATTAGTGCCTATGGTAAGTGCGTGGTATCTGAATAGTACATATAAAGTTTCGTTGTTTGATGGCGCTTTTACAGTAGGGGCAATTGTTATCGGAATTGTAGTAGGGAAAGTAAAAGATAAATTTGGTATTAAAGTGTCCAGTTGGATAGGAATTATGGTTCAGGGATTAGCATATTTTGCGCTATGCGTATGCAGAACTACGCCTTTAGCAGTGGTGATTATTTTAACTATAGGCTTTTTTAACGGATATTCTGGACTTATTTATCAAACAACATTGCAGAACAGGATATCACACGAAGTAAAGGGACGTATATCGAGTTTTAAGGGATTTGTTATCTCTATTATTTCAATTATTTTGATTCCTGTGATGACGTTCTGTTTGGACAATTCAATATTGAGTGGAATGTTGTGCAGCGGATGCATCATTATGATATTTGGAATGACAGCATTTGCATTAAATGTAAAGAGAGGAGAAGGATATTTGATAGCTGATAAGGGAATATCAAACTGAGTGATTTAACTCTTAGAACCTGTATTGAGCTATTGAAAAAAGATTATGAGAGAAAAAGACTTTATATTAAAACATGGATTAGAAAAAGGAAATCCATTACTGACAACCATCACGAAACGTATACGAGAAGGCAGGCCAAAGATACCTTCAGACTTAAAGTACACGATTTTTGAGGCAGGAGAGTTTGTGCAGATATGGTTAAAGACCAGAGGCTGCGCTTATTCTAAAGTAGGAAGTTGTACCTGCTGTGACTATTGGGAAGGAGATGATGTTGATGATGTAGTCAGTGAATTTGCAGAAGCATTAAGCAAGATCAAGCCAAGCGTTAAGAGCCTTTTGATTGAGACATCTGGCAGTGTGTTGGATACTAATGAAATATCAAACCAGGAATTGATTATGATTCTTGAGATGCTAAAGGAAAGGCAATTTAAGAAAGTAGTGATCGAAACCCATCTAAATACTATAACTCCAGAAAAGCTTACTTCAATAAGAAATAAATTGAAAGATACGGAAATCTGCATTGAAGCAGGTGTGGAATCTTTGAGCGAGGACATATTGAGATATTCACTAAATAAAAGCAGTGTTTTATCTACAGAAATTAAAGAAATAATAGAGTTGATTCGTAAGCGCTAAATATTCCTGCGGATTTCCTGATCCTCAAGTTTTGCCTATAATTGTAGTCGATAGATATTTAGACTATTTCACTACAATTATGGAGGAT
>NZ_JBQIOP010000058.1:0-24922 GCF_056822245.1 Petralouisia sp.
GTGAAAGGGCCATCCGGTAGTTCCTGTGTATCGAATGATTCAAAATATGAAAAAGGAATTCCTTTACGTTTTGTGTATCCAATGATTCGAACTTTGAAAAAAGGAATTCCTCTATGTTTTGTGTGTCGAATGATTCAAACTTTGAAAAAAGGAATTCCTTTATGTTTTGTGTATCCAATGATTTGTACTGCAAAAAGGAATTCCTTTTCATTCCGTGTATCAAATGGTTTGCGCTATAAAAAGGAATTCCTATGTTTTCTAAAGCATTCGTGTAACGAATGTTTAACTTACTTTAAACTGGAACTTCTGGATCTCTTTTTCGGAACTTACCCGCTGTATCTGGGCTCCAAGTCCTTCCAGTTTCTCTTCGAAGGCTTCGTATCCCCGCTGAATATAGTGAATATCGTCTACGATGGTGACTCCTTCTGCGGAAAGGCCTGCGATTACCAGGGCTGCGCCGGCTCTCAGATCCGGGGCGCTGACTCTTGCGCCGGTGTATCCTTTCACGCCGTTGATTATGGCGATATTGCTCTCTACTTTGATATCTGCTCCCATACGGGTCAGCTCATCCACATATTTAAAACGGTTCTCAAAGATGCTCTCTGTCACAGTACTTGTTCCCTGGGCAATTCCCAGTACCACAGACATCTGGGGCTGCATATCGGTAGGAAATCCGGGATAGGGCAGCGTGGTAACCTGTGTGTGGCGCAGGGGCTTCGATGCCACCACGCGGACAGCGTCATCGAATTCTTCCACTTCGCAGCCGGCTTCTAAGAGCTTGGCGGTGGTGGCTTCCAAATGCTTTGGAATCACATTTTTTACCGTAACGTCTCCTTTGGTGGCTGCTGCCGCAAACATAAAGGTTCCCGCTTCAATCTGATCCGGGATCACGGAATACTCGGTTCTGTGAAGCTTCTCCACGCCTACAATCCGGATCACATCGGTTCCGGCGCCGCGGATATTTGCTCCCATGCTGTTGAGGAAATTGGCAACATCCACCACATGAGGTTCTTTTGCCGAATTTTCTATGGTAGTTTTCCCTTCTGCCATGGCTGCTGCCATCATAATATTAATGGTAGCCCCTACAGATACCTTATCCAGATAGATATGGCTTCCCTTCAGATGCTCTGCTTCCGCCGCAACTGCGCCGTTTCGGATCTCCACATGGGCGCCCAGGGCACGAAAGCCCTTGATATGCAAATCCATGGGGCGGCTTCCGATATTGCAGCCGCCGGGAAGGGTCACTTCCGCCCTTTTATACTTTCCGAGCATTGCCCCCAGAAGATAATAAGAAGCTCTTATTTTCTTCATGGAATCATAGTCCACCGGAATATCCTTTACAAAAGAACCGTTGATCTTAACGGTGTGGGCATCCACTCTGTCGATTCTGGCCCCAATATCTCCCATGGCCTGAAGCAGTGCGTTGATATCTCTGACGTCGGGTAAATTATCTATTGTTACGGTTTCATCCGTCATAATGGCTGCTGCCAGAATTGCCAGCGCCGCATTTTTGGCTCCGCTGATTTCCACTTCGCCTACTAACGGATTACCTCCTCTGATTACATACTGTTCCATATCGCACCTCTATGCTATATATTTCGTAAAAGAAGTTATTATAGTAAACTGCCATCATAACTCAGCCTGCCGTCTAGCGGGCCGCATGGCCATCCATACTATGGAAGCCAGGGGGCTTTCATAGTAAACTGCCATCATACTCAGCCTGTCGTCCGGCAGGCCGCATGGCCATCCATACTGTGAAAGCTTTAGCTTTCATAGTAAACTGCCATCATACTCAGCCTGCCGTCCGGCGGGCCCCATGGCCATCCATACTGTGAAAGCTTTAGCTTTCATAGTAAACTGCCATCATACTCAGCCTGCCATCCGGCGGGCCGCATGGCCATCCATACTATGAAAGCCAGGGGGCTTTCATAGTAAACTGCCATCATACTCAGCCTGCCATCCGGCGGGCCGCATGGCCATCCATACTATGAAAGCCAGGGGCTTTCATAGTAACATTCTTTTCTCTTTGTTAAGTTTGAAAAATCTTTATGTACTATTATAACACACTTTGTCGATTTGTAAATCTATACTGTTTCTCTCAATTATCTTTTACAATTCCGCCTATCTTATTTTATGTGGGATTCCATCATCCGTGCATGGCCCCGAAAAAGTATTTTGTGCAAATACCATAAAAATTCCCCTGAAAAAACGCTGTTTTCTATCTGATTGCCATTGTTTTTAGTATAGGCAATTCCCTGCCAAATCATTCGTCGTTTTTAACTCTCTGCCTGCAGCCTGTCCCAATTCAGGCAAAGCAATTTTTACATAAGGAAACAGAAATTATTTCCGCTTTGCAGCTTTATCTTTCAAAGCCGGAACATAATTTCTGTTTCTTATCTTACCACATTCACCGCAAAATTCCTACTGTTTTTTATTCTGACCTTTCATTTTTCATATCGCAAAAGACTATTTTGTTATTCAAATACCACATTTTTCTCCAAATATTTTGTCCGAATTACAAGATATGGATAGGATTTGACCTGATTGATCTTCTCTCCTTTGGACGGACCGATCAAAGTAGTGTCGAAATATACGGCATTTTTCGTCAGATAGCAGTCATTGACCGCGATACTGTAACCGCCGGTTTCCTGAACCCCATACCCAGCGGCAATATACAGATATTCCTTATCGGTATATGTGAGTTTAAAAATCGTCTCCTTTTTCTCCTCAATGACAGCCAGAAATTCCTCCGGAATCTCTTTTTCTTCCAGAATTTCATAAGACAAATCCTTTAATTTTTTGGTGTCCGTCTCCTCCAATCCGCATCCCTGAAAAATGCAGGCGCAGACCACTGCCGCCAGAGCAATTCCATACATAATCATCCCATGATACCACTGATTCTGTTTTTCCATGTTCACGTTCCCTGATTTTTTTACATTCTTCCTGAATTCTATGAAAAATTTCTTCTTTTTATGATTGTATTTCCGCTTTTCAGTCTGTATAATATAACAAGTGAACATTTATTACGAGGTAAAATACTATGATACGAATAATTTTAGTGGCAGTTTTTTTAATCTCTTTTTTAATTCTTTCCATTCCTATTCTGCTGATCGAGCGGGTGATTAAAAAGTTCAATCCTTATGGGGCGGATATCAGCAGCCTTCGGATTGTCCAATGGGCCTTTCGGGTGGTGCTCAAACTGGCAGGCACGAAAATTACGGTGATTGGAGAAGAGCATGTGCCGAAAGATCAGGCTGTCCTCTACATTCCCAACCATCTCAGCTATTTTGACATTGTAATTACCTATTCCAGATGCCCGGGGCTGACCGGCTATATTGCCAAAGACACCATGCTGCGTTATCCTCTGCTTTCTGACTGGATGAAACGGCTGTACTGTCTCTTTTTGGATCGGGAAGATATGAAGGCGGGACTGAAAATGGTTCTGACTGGAATTGACCACATTAAAAAGGGAATCTCCGTGTGTATTTTCCCGGAGGGCACCAGAAATCCCCATCCGGAAAACGGAATGCTGCCCTTTAAAGAAGGAAGCCTGAAAATGGCGGAAAAAACAGGATGCCCCATTATCCCTGTTGCCATCACCAACACCAACAATATTTTTGAAAGCCATATCCCATGGATTAAAAAATGCAATGTGATTGTGGAATACGGGGAACCGATTCTGATCAAAGAACTGGATAAAGACCAACGGAAATTTTCCGGCGCCTATACCCAGTCCAAGATTGAAGAAATGTTAGAAAAACACAAGGCTATGATGCAGAATGAAACTTCTCTCTGATGGCCTCTACTACTTTGGGATAATCCATAAAATGGGATGCTTTCACCAGTACGGTATCTCCTTCCTGCAGATACTCTAACAGCTGGGAAAGCATCTCATCTTTTGTTTCAAAATAAAATACCTCGCACCAGTCGTTGGCGTCGCAGGCGCCGTTTGCCATCTCTTTGGCCAGTGTTCCGGCACAGAACAGCGTGTCAATCTGCTTTTCGGCCGCATAAGCTCCCACTTCATAGTGAAGCTGCTTCTCATTTTCTCCCAGCTCCCCCATATCTCCCAGCACTGCCACTTTCCGGGCAAGGCCGTTGCTGAGCACATCCAAAGAGGCCCGCATGGATACGGGATTGGCATTGTAACAGTCGTCAATTAAGAGCAGGCCGCCGGTCTCTATCAAATTAGTACGCCCGCCTATGGTTTCTGCAGCTTCAATGCCTGCCTTAATTTCCTCTAATTCCATATCAAGGGCAAGGCCCACTGCCGCCGCCGCCATGGCATTGTAGATATTATGCTGTCCCGGAATTGGAATATGGACGGATATCTCCCCTGAAGGGGTGTGAATTCTGGCATCCACTCCTTTTAATCCGCAGTTTTTGATCTGATCTGCGTAAATATCCTGCTGCGCACTCCTTTTGGCGTCTGCATCTCCCATCGGTTCTGCCCCTCTGTTTCCCTCACCCGGATTCTGGCCGCCGAATCCATAGAATACCGGCCGGATTCCCTTTACTTTGATAAGGGTGGAGAGCTTATCGTCCTCGCCATTTAAGATAATATGTCCCTCCGGTTTCAAAAAGTCAAAAATTTCACTTTTGGCCTTCAGAATTCCATCTCTGGTTTTCAGATTTTCCAGATGGCAGATTCCAATATTGGTAATCACGCAGAGATCCGGCTGCGCAATCTCTGCCAGCCGGTGCATTTCTCCAAAATCAGAAATTCCCATTTCCACCACCGCCGCTTCATGCTCCTCCCGAATCCGCAGAAGGGTCAGGGGCAGGCCGATTTCGTTGTTGAAATTTCCCGCTGTTTTCAGCACCCGGTACTTCCTGGACAAAACAGAAGCAATCATCTCTTTGGTACTGGTTTTTCCCACGCTTCCGGTAACTCCCACAATGGGAATGGCAAGCTGCCTGCGGTAAAAAGCCGCTATGTCCTTTAATGCCTGCAGGCAGGATTTCACCAGAATGTAAGGCGCCTGGCAATGCTCCAGTTTTTTCTCAGAAAGAACTGCCGCCGCCCCCTGTCTGCATACCTGAGGGATAAAATCATGACCGTCCACTCTGGCGCCCTTTACCGGAATAAATAAAAACCCTTCCTCCACCTGCCTGCTGTCTGTCACCGCTCCGCGGATCACCGTCTTTTTCTTATGTTCTTCACCGTAATAAATGCCGCAGCATGCTTTTGCAATATGTTCCAAAGTCATATTTTTTACTCCTGTTATTTATATTTTTTCAGCGAAATCCGGATAATTTCTTCACACAATGTTGGAAAATCCATCCCTGCGGCCTGGGCTTCCTGGGGAAGCAGGCTCACCGGAGTCATGCCCGGCAGGGTATTGGCTTCGAGACAGTATATTTCTTCCTGTTCATCCAGAAGAAAATCCATTCTGGCATAAGTTTCCAGTCCCAGTGCTCTTGCCACTTCCTCTGCATAACGCTGCATTTTTTCTGCAATGGAAGGAGGAAGCTCGGCAGGACAGGTTTCCACTGCGCTTCCGGCGGCGTATTTATTTTTATAATCGTAAAAGCCTTCCAGGGGCGCAATTTCTATTACCGGCAATGCCTGGAAATCCATCACACCTACGGAAAATTCCCTGCCCTTCACATAGCTTTCCAGAATCACCTTTTCTTCAAAACGGAATGCTTCTTTTAACGCCTGCTGATACTCTTTTTCATCCCTGACAATGGATACCCCGATACTGGAGCCGCCGCAGCAGGGCTTTACCACGCAGGGCAGCGTCAGTCCTGTTTCTGCAAACTCCCACCGGCAGGTTTCTTTATCCATGGCAATTCCCTTGGGAGTGGGAATGTGATTGGCAAGAAACAGCCGTTTCGACAATCCCTTATCCATGGCCACGGCGCTGCTTAAATATCCGGTTCCGGTATACTGGATTCCGTATAAATCAAAGGCGGCCTGAATTCTTCCGTCCTCTCCGTTTTCTCCGTGAAGGGCCATAAACACAATGTCTGCCATCCGGCACAGTTCGATTACATTGGGGCCGAATAAACTTTTGCTCTGATCCTTCCTGCTTTTTCTTACGGCATCTAAATCCGGCGCTTCCTGGGATATTCCGGTGACTGCCGCGCTGACCTGCTCTGAACGCTCAAAAATTCCGGTTAAATCCTCCGGTTTGTCGCTGTAGCCCATAAACACATCCAGCAAAATTACCTTATGTCCCCTGCTTCTCAGCGCATCTGCCACATTTTTCCCTGTAACAAATGATACATCGCGTTCGGTGCTTAAACCGCCTGCCAACACTACGATATTCATATTGAGAATCCTCCTTGCTTATTAATCTCCTGCCGATATCTTATACTATATTATTCCCACTGGCAAGAACCTGCGCTTATTTCGGCACTTTTTACCGGGGAGAGAGCATTTTTTGCCTTTTCCCCGGCATGCCGGCGCTGCCGCAGGCACACTTTTTCTGAGAACTTTGCCATACAAAAAGAACTGCCGCAAAGTTCTTCCCTTTGCGGCAGCTCTCTGCCTTCTCCCTGCGAACCCGGAGCGTATAAGAGCGTATATAAAACATGCTCTAGAATTCCGGTTCAATCAGTCCGTATGTATTTCCTTTTCTCTTATATACTACGTTCACTTCTTCGGTTTCCGCGTTCTGGAATACGAAGAAATTATGCCCTAACAGTTCCATCTGGATGCAGGCGTCCTCCGGATACATGGGCTTCATGCCGAAGCGTTTGGTACGGATAATCTTGATCTCCTCGTCGTCCTCCACTTCCTTCTCAATAAACTCCTGCTGAAAGCTGCCTGCTGCCTGCTGTTTCTCCACAATCTTATTCTTGTACTTCTTCAGTTGTCTCTCGATAACCTCTTCCACTAAATCTATGGAAACATACATATCATTGCTGACCTGCTCAGAACGGATAATGTTTCCCTTCACCGGAATGGTAACCTCAATCTTCTGGCGTTCCTTTTCCACGCTTAAGGTTACAACAATATCTGTCTGAGGGGTAAAGTACCGCTCCAGCTTGGATAACTTGTCCTCTACCGCTGTTCTCAATCCGTCTGTGATATCAATATTTTTGCCGCTGATTGTAATACGCATGGTGTCCAACCCCTTTTCTGCTTATTTTGGTATACCCGTGAGCCAGAGCATCTGTCAGGCAGTTCCCGCTCCTTCCAACCAGAACAGCTGCCTTTGGGCAGATAAGTCTACTCTTAAGTATCATTCAGAAAGTTTCCGAAACTTCTCTGTGAAACATATTATACCACACCCCAGATCTGAATACAATAAATCTCTGGGAATTCTTGACACTTTCCCCGATTCATGATAAAAGATCATACAAAGAAACCAAAGGGATTTTTCACAGAAAGGATTTTCCTCATACTTATGAAATCAAAAACTGCTTTTATTACCGGCGCTTCCCGGGGTATCGGCCGGGCAATTGCCGAAGAATTTGCCAAAGCCGGATACCGCCTTGCCCTGAACTGCCGGGCCTCAGGCCAGGAGCTTCACAGCTTCGCCCGGGAGCTTCATCATACTTACCATGTCCCCTGTCTGCCAATCGTGGGAGATGTCAGCGACGAAGCCTTTGTGAAACAGGCGTTTCAAACCGCAGCCCGGGAGCTTGGGAACACCGATATCCTGGTAAACAATGCAGGCGTTTCCCACATCGGCCTGCTTACGGATATGAGCCTTTCAGAATGGAACCGGGTGCTTCAGGTAAACCTTACTTCTCTGTTCTGCTGCTGCAAATACGCCGTTCCCCCCATGGTTCAGGCCCAATCAGGAACTATTATAAATATTTCCTCGGTATGGGGCGCGGCGGGAGCCTCCTGCGAAGTGGCCTATTCCGCCTCAAAGGGCGGCGTCAATTCCTTTACCAAGGCTCTGGCGAAAGAGCTTGCCCCCAGCGGCATTGCCGTCAACGCCATTGCCTGCGGCGTCATCGACACCCGTATGAACCAATGCTTTACAAAAGAGGAACGCATACAGCTTGCCGCAGAAATTCCTGCCGGAAGATTCGGGCTGCCCCAGGAAGCCGCAAGACTCGCTTTATCCATTGTCAATGCCCCTTCCTATATGACCGGCCAGATTATCTCTTTAGACGGCGGATGGCAGTGATGTGAATCCGGGAGCAGTTCCCGGGGCCTGCCTGCGCACCGCTTCAGAGGCCGGGCAATATGAAATGAAAACCCCTGTATTTCCAGTGATTGGAAAAGATTCACATTTGTGAATTTTATTCGCATTTCGAATAATTCCGTTATTTTCCTGTAATTTTTTCGTAAAATATTTCTATCGCAACACTGTGTTACATAAGAGTAATATTTTTACAAAAGAGGAACATTTATATGGAATTATCCAGAAGACTGGAAAATTTATTAGAGGAGCACAATCTCACTCAGAGGCAATTATCCAATGAGCTTCATATTGCGCCGTCCACTCTGAACGGATATCTCAGAAGAAACAGGGAACCGGACTTTGCCACACTGATTAAACTGGCCAAATATTTTAAAGTATCCACAGACTACCTTTTAGGCGTCACTGAAATCCGGCGCCCTTATCCTTCAGGTGAATTCTATGATGACAAAGAAGAAGATTTACTCTACACTTATCGGACACTTGGTCCTCAGGAACAAATCTACCTGATCAAACAGGCACATATCTATTGTCATCAAGACCTGGACCTTCCACAGAAAAAATAGGCTGTACCCCATTGGCGATTGAGATTCTCAAAATGCGAAACAGGATTCTCATTCCGAGAATTTCTTTTTTCAAAGCAGCATCTTCTATTAAGATAAAGATACCTGAATTTATCGAAACGGAGGTGCCCTGATGGATTTCTATATCCGGCTGGAAAATCTGCTTGAAGAAAGAAATTTAACCCAGAAGCAATTATCCCTGGATCTTCATATCGCATCATCCACTTTAAATGGATATGTCAACAATAACCGGGAACCGGACTTTGCAACTTTAATCCGCTTTGCCAAATACTTTGACGTAACCACGGATTATCTTCTGGGCCTCAGCAATGAGAAAAAACCTTCTCCTTCTGCTTTAAACCCAATCGAAGGAGCCCTGATTCATCTCTACCGCACGCTTCCTGCAGAACGTCAGGAATTGATTGTGGAACAGGCCCGATTCTACCAGAGCCTTGAGATGAAACAGCAGAAAAATAAACGACGGGACTGAAAATTGACGCTGCATATGGCAAAGTTCTTATCTGTCGTGTATAATAAAAGGCAATACCGGATACGCAAAGGAGTATGCTTATGAAAAAGGAATATCGTGAAGCTATTGAAGATTCACCCGTTATTGCCGCTGTTAACAGCTTTGAGAGTTTAGAATGCGCCCTGACCTGTGAAAGCCGGATTATCTTTATTCTGTTCGGCGATATCTGCAATATTCCTGATATCGTTGCCAGAATCAAACAGGCCGGCAAACTGGCTGTGGTGCATTTGGATCTGATTACCGGACTGGCGCCCAAGGAAATTGCCGTAGACTATATTCAGCAGCGCACAGAGGCAGACGGTATTATTTCCACCAAACCTGCATTGATCAAATATGCTGCAAAACTGTCTCTGTTTACCGTGCTCCGCTTTTTTGTGATTGATTCACTTGCGCTTTCCAGCATTGAGAAACAGCTTCAAAATGTAAAACCTGACGTGATTGAGGTTCTGCCGGCTCTGATGCCGCGGGTCTTAAAACGTATATGCAGCATGAATCACATTCCTGTGATTACTGGCGGACTGATTTCTGAGAAAGAGGATGTAATTTCCATGCTTTCCGCAGGCGCAGCCTGTGTGTCCTCCACCAGTCAGAATGTCTGGTTTCTATAAGAAGGAGGTTTACAGACTTGCAAAACAATGATTCGGACAGCAGTTATCCTGTTTCTGAGCAGGCCCCAACGGAAGGGCAGACGCCAGAAAACAGTTCACAGACAGCTCATACACATTCTCACAGCCACACACAGACCCAGGCTGTGCTGAACCGGATGGCCCGGGCCATCGGCCATATGGAAGCTGTCAGGCGGATGGTGGAAGACGGCAGGGACTGCAGTGAGGTTCTGATTCAGATTGCCGCTGTCCGCTCCGCCATCAATAATATTGGCAAAATCATTCTGGAGGATCATATCTCCCACTGTATTGTGGATGCAGTGGAACATGGGGATCAGCAGGCATTAGAGGATCTGAAAAACGCCATTGAGAAGTTTGTAAAATAGCCTGACGGCTGTTTTGCCGTTAAAACCCCCGGATGGCGTCATGTTCATCCTCCGATGTATTTTCGATTTTTCGGATTACAGCATAGTAACTGTAATCGTCGCTGACCTTTATCTGCACTCTGTCCCCGGCTTTATGTCCCAGGATTGCTTTTCCGATGGGGGATTCCGTACTGATTAGGTTTTTCATGGAATTTCCCCGGATGGAAGTCACAAGCCGAAAGACCTGTTCCTCGTCATCTTCCTCAAAATACACGGTAACTGTATTATTAATCCCCACTTCATCCTCTTTGGAAGCATCTGACACAATCACCGCTGTTTTCAGCATCCGTTCCAGATAGCGGATTCTGCTTTCGTTCTTATTTTTGTCCTTCTTGGCCGCATGATACTCAAAATTTTCGCTTAAATCTCCGTGGGCCCTGGCCTCCTTCACCGCCTCGATGGCTTCTTTGCGCACCACCAGCTTCCGGTACTCAATTTCTTCTTCTATTTTCTTCACATCACTTCTGGTTAACTGTTCCCGCATTTGCGCTCCTCCATTTCATTGATTGGCATATGTATGGTCATTCCTGCAACGGAAACCCTATCGTAACGGCAAAGGTTTCTTCCTCCTCCGCCGCAAAAAAATGCCCTCCCTGCAATTCTACCATTTTCTGCACACTTTTCAAGCCGATTCTGTTGCTTTCCACCTGTTCTTCCTCTTTCCTTTTCCAGTTGCGGAAAACAAATTCCACATATCCCTTTTCCGTTTTAACCGACAGCTGTACCGGTTGTTCTCTGTCTCCGTATTTTAAAATATTGGAAAACAGATTATTGAACACCCTCTGAAAAAAAATCCGGTTTCCCCGGAATTTCACTTCTTCCGGCGCCAGAAATTCTTCTTCCACCTGAAACCCGTTTAACATCAGAAATTCCCGGCTGCTTTCCATCTCTTCCAGCAATTCCCACAGAAAGAGCTCTGTCAGCTCCTCCTGCTCTTTTTTTCCATAAATCAGGGCATACTCAAACATTTTATCGGACAGGGCGCGGATTTCCTCTACTTTGTCTATGCACCGCCGTATATACTCCTCCTGCTTTCCGTCAGGGCATTTCTTCTGATCCAGAATTTCCAGGTATCCGTATAAAGTAGTCATGGGCGTCCTCAGATCATGAGAAACAGAGCGGATCAAATCATGGTTCGCTTTTTTCCCCTCCTGCTCCTGACGGATATTTTCCTCCAGCGCCAGGCGCATTTCATCCAGATTCCTGGCCAGGATTCCGATTTCGTCTCTTCCCTTTACCGTAACAGAATGTTCCAGATCTCCGTCTGCCATAATCAAAATCTCTTTCTTTACCCTGCCCACATAACGCATCCTCCGCCATACATAGATAATCACCGGCAGGAGCATCAGCATACTGATCAGCAGAGAACAGAAGAAATAGGGGGCTGCAATCAAAGACTGATGCAGAGAGTACACCATGACCGTTTCTGTGGTATCCAGAAATTCCACCTGTCCCATCCAGTTCAGCCCGCCATAATACGTGTTATTATACCAGAACGCGCCTCCCAGAAATGTTTCCGATACGCTGTAGTCCAGTGCGTAAAACTGAAACTGGCCCTCCTCGTCATAAAATATAATAGAAGTATAGCCGTCGTCATATTTTTCTATTTCCAGATAGTCCATCAATTCTTTTTGGCTGTAATCTGCAAATCGGATATTTTCAGCCTTTTTCTTCATGTCCTCTGTAATCTGTTTCGCGTCAAATTCAATACATCCGCTTTTCACCAGATTCACATAAAACTGAACCTGATACTGCATCAGAAACCAGAAGGTTCCAAATGTCAGAAATCCGCATCCTATCAGCAGCAGAAACAGCCGGAACGTCATCTTGCCGGTGAGCTCCTGCCACCTTTCCTGCCATTTTTGCTTTCCGCCGCTTTTTCTCACAGAAATCTCCTCCCTTTTTGCTCCCTTCCGGTTTTTACTCACAGCGGTATCCTTTTCCCCAGACATTTTTAATAATTTTCGGATTGTGGGGGTCTTTTTCGATTTTCCCCCGCAGGTTGCGGATATGTACCATCACGGTATTGGACGCTCCGTAATAATAATCTTCTTCCCAGATGCTTTCATACAAATGCCGGGCTGAAAAAATCTGTCCTCTGTGGCCGGCAAGGAGATGCAGAATTGCAAATTCAATGTCTGTCAGCTCGATCTCTGTTCCCTCCGACAGCACCTTCTCCTGCTGTTCATAGATTTCTATTCCGGGCAGGCTGATCACACGTTCATTCTGAGAAGCCTGACGGGCATTTGGGGAATGTCTGTCCTCCTGATATTCCTTTCCCCGGTAGACCTGATATCTGCGTATAAGCGCTTTAACCCGGCTTAAGAGCTCCTGGTAGGAAAAGGGCTTTGGCAGATAATCATCTCCTCCGCTGGAAAACCCCAGGGTCTTGTCCTCTACCTGAGACCTGGCGCTCAGAAATAAAATAGGAGTGTTGTTGTGTTTTCTGATTTCCAGACAAGTCTGGTATCCGTTCATCTGAGGCATCATCACATCCAAAATTACCAGATCATACTCTGTCTTTTGGATCTTTTGAAGGGCCTGGGCTCCGTTTGAGGCTTCGTCCACCTGGCAGCCTTCGCCGGACAGTAAAATATTGACCACCTCCCGGATTTCCGGATTATCGTCCACCATCAGAATTCTGGGCATTTCATTTCCGTTCATTGCTTATCTCCTGTCACATATTTATACTCGCGGGTAAATTATCTGGTCACGGGTATATGAATTCTGTTTCATTTTAGCATAAATTTGTGTTGGTTTAAAAATTCTTAAGAATCTTTAAGATTTTCTTCCATGTTTTTTTCAGATTTTCCTTTTATACTTTTCCTTGCAGTCGAATCATTGAATGACTCGTTATAATAAGAATAAGCATTTATACTCATACATACATCGGGAGGAGCTTATGAATCAGAATACTTATATACATCATACTGGAAAAAAATTACATGTTCTGTTCTGCCCGCTGCTGCTGACTCTGTTCACCCTTCTCTGTGTGCTGCTGATTCTTCCAAAAGACAGCATCTTCGGTTCTGAGGGAGACTGGTTCAGTCAGCATGTGGCTGTGGCTCAGCAGTTCCGGACAATCTTTCAGGAAACCGGGCAGATACTTCCGGATACTTCACCCCTGGGCGCAGGCAGCAATATCTATGATTTTTCCTATTACGGGCTGCTGCGGCCGGATGTTTTACTTTCTTTTGCGCTGCCGCAGGTTCCCATGACCGTAATTATTTCTGTCTATGCCATTTTGGAGCTGATTGCAGGGGCTAACCTGTGCTGTTACTGGCTGAAGAAACATCTTTCCCGCCCTTTTTTCTCTTTCATGGGAGGAATCCTGTATGCCTGCGCCGCCTGTTTTTACCATGCCCACCATCAGATTATGTTTGTCAACTATATGCCTTTTCTGCTTTTGGCATTACTCGGCATAGATCGGCTTCTGGAAAAAAAGAAGCATGGGCTTTTGGTCTCAGCATTGGTGATGGTTTACCTGCACAGTTATTACTTTGCCCCGGCAGTCCTGGCAGTTTTGCTGCTGTATCTCATTCACTGTATGTATTTTATGCCGGGAAAATCTGCCCATTTAAGCCTTTGGCTTCGCTTTTTCTTTTCTGTTGGAATTTCCATCGGAATTGCCGCAGTTTTGCTGCTGCCTACGGGACTGGATTTGCTTTCCACCAAAAAAGACGCCGGAACTGCCCCGGCCATTCAGGAGATATTATCTCTTGATTTCTCCATGAAATCTCTTTTGTACCACCCCTACGGCTGCGGGCTGACCATTCTCAGCCTGTACACGCTGCTGCTGAGCATAAAGCGGAAAAGCACCCGGCTTCTCAGCCTTGCATTGCTGCTGTGCCTCACCGTAAATACATGCTCCTGGCTGTTAAGCGGTATGCTGTATGTGCGGCACAAGGTGCTGATTCCCCTGATTCCGCTGCTGATTCTGCTTTGCGCCCTGTCACTGGAGCGGTTGTTTGAGCGAGAGGAACGCCACAGTCTGATCTGCGGGCTGCTCTGCTTCACTCCGCTTTTATTCTCCGAGTATTCCCCGGCGCTCGTTCTGGATGCAGGGCTGACAGCCGGAATTTTCGCTCTGCTGCACTTAAGCTGCAAAGCCGGCGCTCCCCAAAAGGTGCGGCTGCCCCTTACATTGCTGCTGTGCCTGTTTCCCATGACGGCATTCATTGCAATCGGGCGGCAGGATAAATTTATCTCGGATACCGATACACGGCAGCATGTATTTTCCAGTGAGGAATTGGAGGAATTAAACTTTGACAGGCAATACCGGTTTGACACTCTGACAGAACCTTATGCCAATGTCAATGTTCTCTCCCTTACAGGTATGGGAAAAACCACCATGTACTCCTCAGTGACAGACAGCGGCTACGCTGATTTCTATTATAATACAATGAGAAATCCCATCCGCGTCCGCAACCGGGTGGCCCTGATGTCTGACGCCAATCCCATGTTTTCCTATCTGATGGGCATACGGTATATACAGGCCAAATCCTCCCGGCTTCCCTGGGGATACAGCCCCATAGCGGAAAAAGAAGGCATCGTGATTGCGGAAAATCAACATGTCCTTCCCACTGCCTATGCCAGCACGGGAACCATGGCCCAGACAGAATATGAGAAACTGGAATTTCCCTATTCCCTGGAGGCAATGACCCGCTATACGATTACGGACATGGAATCTGGGAACAGCACAGATTCCGGTACAGCTTCCGGAAACAGTACGGCTGCGGAAGATTTTATGCAGACTTCTCAGATTACCGCTGTTTCCAAAGACAGCCTGGATCTTCCCGGCCTGATAAATCTGCTGGAAGCCCAGGGCGTCGTCTGTGAATGGAACCAGGCGGACTGCAGCCTGAAGCTTTCTTTGAAAACGAAAACAAAAGCTGTCATTCCTTTACAGAAACCTTTACAGAACCAGATGCTGATTTGTGCTTTAAATGTAACATCACCTTCCGGCAGGGAGGTGACCATAGATTTCAACGGCATCCGCAACAAGCTTTCCGGGAAGCATGCGCCCTATCCCAACCGCAATGATACTTTTACCTGGATGGTTTCTTCCAATGAAGAGATTCGCAGCCTGAAGCTGGAACTTTCCGCCGGAACTTATATCTTATCAGATATTCGGCTCTGGATCATGGATCTGTCCCAGTGGGGAAACCAGAATATCTGGGAAGTCAATGCTTCACCGGAGAAAGGAAAATCACTCTTTCGCGGCTTTGCTTCTCTCCAGGAACAAGGATGGTTCGTTACCTCCTTTCCTTACCGGGATGGCTACCAGATTTTACTGGACGGAGAACATGTGCCGGCCTGCCGGGTAAACACCGAATTTGTCGGCATTCCCCTGACAGCGGGAACCCATGAAATTGTCATCGCCTACCAACCGCCGGGAAAAAGAATTTCTCTGATTATAAGCCTGTTATCCCTGGTTCTTTTTCTGGTAACCCCGCTGTTTCAAAGAAGCATCCGCCATGCGACTGTTCGTAACCGTATATTTTCAAAACGGTTCTTTATTATATATCAATCATTGATACAGAAAAGAGGAGACATGATGAAAAAGTTTTTATCCAGCAACAAATTTTATGAACAACTGCAAATGATGTTTCAAAACAATTCTTTCCGGGAGCTGTTCAGCTACCTGCTGACCGGAGGCGCCACTACCTTTGTGAACTACGCGGTTTATCTGACGCTGCTGCACACCAATGCAGAATATCTGACAGCCAACACCATCGCCTGGGTTTTTGCAGTAGGGTTTGCCTATGTCACCAACCGGAAATTCGTGTTCCGTTCCGGCAACCAGATTGGAAAGGAGATGTTTTCCTTTGTATCCATGCGGTTTCTCACACTGATTACGGAAAACCTGCTTCTGGCATTTTTCATACAAAGCTGCCAGTTCCGGCCGGTAATTTCCAAAATTGCCGTAAGTTTTGTGACTGTGGCAGCAAATTATGTAATATGCAAATGCCATATTTTTCAGAAACCTGCCTCATGTGTAAAAGCGTCTGTCAGTTTACCTGCCATTCAGCAGCAGAAAGGAGAGGAAAGCCATGAATAAATTAAGCATCATCGTACCCTGTTACAACGAAGAAGAAGTGATTTCCCTTTTCTACCGGGAAACCTCCGCCATCGTAACTGAAATCGAAGATTTAAATTATGAATTTGTCTTTATCGACGACGGCAGCAAAGACCACACGCTGGACATTCTGAAGCTGCTCTGTTACCAGGATAAAAACTGCCATTACATTTCCTTTTCCCGGAATTTCGGCAAAGAAGCCGCCATGTATGCCGGACTGAAACAGGCTTCGGGAGATTACTGCGTCATTATGGACGCCGACCTGCAGCATCCGCCCAAACTCCTGCCTGCCATGTATCATGCCGTCAGCCAGGAAGGATATGACTGCTGCGCCGGAAAACGGATGGGAAGAGAAGGAGACGGCGCCCTCAGGGGCCTGCTTTCCCGAAGCTTCTACAAAGTCATTCAGCGCATGACCCATATGGACATGAGCGACGGGGCCGGAGACTTCCGCATGATGAACCGCAGCATGGTGAACGCCATCCTTTCCATGAAGGAATACAACCGTTACACCAAAGGAATCTTCTCTTTTGTGGGATTTGAGACAAAATGGGTGGAATTCCACAATGTGGAGCGGGCTGCCGGAAAAAGCAAATGGAATCTGAAAAGCCTGTTTGTCTATGCTTTTGACGGAATCCTCTCTTTTTCCACCGTACCCCTGAAGCTGCCCGGCATCCTGGGCTCTCTCCTGCTGCTGTTGTCCTGTATTCTGGGAGGCTTTGGACTGGTACAGCAGGTCTTTTTCCACCACAGTGTCGGAACTGCCTACTTTGTATCCACAATTCTGTTGTTTTTAAGCAGTCTGCAGATGTTAATGCTGTTTATTCTGGGGGAATATCTCTCCAGAGATTACATGGAAAATAAAAACCGGCCCATTTACATTATCCGGGAACAGGATTCCCAGACTGTTAAGGAAAGCAGCCGCATTTACGATATTGCTCCTGCGCGGCGGAGTGTAATATAATCGAGATTCTCATAGTCACTGAAACAAAAGCTGCCAGGACAGATTAAATTGTCCTGACAGCCCCGCTGCCGCTCTGTTACAGTTTAAAAAATTTCATCTCTTCTTCCATCTGATCAGACAGTCCCCTCAGACTGTTGGCTGCCTCTGCCAGCAACTGAATGGTAGCGTTCAGCTCTTCCATAGAAGCTGTGGTTCCCTGGGCAGACGCCGCATTTTCCTGAGACAGCGCAGACAGATTGCTGATCACCTCCACAACTGTTTTCCGGGAGACATCACAAACCTGCGTCCGTTCTTCTATCATGGCGGCATCCTCTCTGGAACTGTTAATTCCTGCAGCTACTTCCACAAAATGGCTCTGGGTAGCGTCCAGTTTCTCTTTCTGATCTTTGATGATCTCTTCGGCTTCCGACATAATCCTAACGGTCATTTCTGAATCTGCCAGCAGCGAATTAATCACATCTGTAATTGTCTGGGCCGAAGTGTTGGATTCCTCCGCCAGTTTTTGTATCTCTGACGCCACCACTGCAAATCCCTTGCCGAATTCCCCTGCCCTTGCAGCCTCTATGCTTGCATTTAAAGACAGCAGGGAAGTCTCACTGGCAATGGAAGTGATAATATCCACTGCTGCGCGGATTTTCTGGGCCGATTCATTGGTGGCGTAAATCTGGCTTCCGATTTTGCCGATGGCTTCATTGACCCTGGCAGTGGAAGAAACCAACTCCTTCATAATTGCGGCGGAAGTATCTCCCGCCTGTTTCATATTTTGGGAAGTGTCATTCAGCTTATCCACATCCTGTACGATATTTTCAATGACATTTCCCATATCCATAATCTGTCCCGATGCTGTCTCAATCTCCTCCGCCTGGGTGGCCGCTCCTGCGGAAATATCCTCCACAGCCTTGTTAATTTCCACTGCATTGGCATTTACCCGCTCTGCCATCTCGTCCAGAGATTGGCCGGAATGCATCAGATGCCCGGCAGATTCCTGCATATGATTGATAATCCCCGAAAGGTTGTGAATCAGATTCTTCAATGCCCGCGCCATGCTTCCCAGTTCATCCTGCCTTCTCAGCAGCTTCTCATCCACCTCAATGTTCAGGTTTCCCTCTGCAAGCTGCTCTAACACCTCTTCTTCTCTCCGCACTGCTCTGGCCAATGTCCTTGAGAAAAAGAGAATGAGCCCGCTGGAGAAAAGAATTACCGCCACATTGATTCCGGTGATCTGCCATAATTCCCGATCAATATATTCCTCAATTCCGCTGCCGTGCTCCCCTGCAAAAATGATGCCTACAATCGTTCCGTCATTATTTTTCAACGGTATGTAACAGCAAAAATACGGCTCTCCATTGATGAACATATCTTTATCCGTATGTTCCGCTCCGTCTTTCAGCACATTCTGCACTACCGTTTCCGATACCTTGGTTCCCACCATACTTTCCCCTGTTTTTTCATCTTTCAGGGTTGTCATCATACGGGTATCTCCCCAGCAAATGGTAATTTCAATGTCTGAAGCAGCAGAAAATGCTTCATATGAAGATAAATCCTCTGAGATATTATATTCGCCCCGGTACAAATTCTGTCCATCTGAATAGAAATCCCCCTCATCCGCCGCCAATAAAACCTGCTCTACCCCGATTGCAATGTCCCTCAGCCTCTTAATGGCCTCATCCTGCATTCCCGTTCTTATGGTTCTTGCAGAAAAAGCCGCTATAATTACTGCAAGAAACAAAAGCGGCACAAAAGCAATTGCAAGAATTCTCTGCATAATGCCGAACGATATCTTGTTCCTGTTCCCTGTTTTTTTACTCACCTGCATTCCCTCCTTTTCCTGTAATCATAAATCACCCTTTTCAACTATTGTTTTTATTATAACGTTAAGGGGTTTACAATTCAACAGCCAATGGAAGGTTTTTGCGTATTTTTTACGGCAAACTGTGAATTTTTATTTTTATATTGCCTCGATCCGCTTTCGCAGCTCCAACACTTTACTGTCAATCTGTTCAATGGCATTGGCATACGCTTTCAGCTCCCTGCCGATATTTTTCGCTTTGCGGTTCTCTTTCTTATACTGAAGCTGATAATCCAGTCCCGCCCAGTAATCCATGGCTCCGGTTCTGAGCTGCACCTCAATTTTCACCCACCGGGTCTCCTCCTGAAAAGAAACCGGCACCTGAAAAATCAGATGCAGGCTGCGGTATCCGCTTTTCTTGGGATGTCTGATATAATCTTTTTTCTTAAGCAGGCGCATGTCCTGCTGGGCGCAGAGCAGTTCCCCAATCCGGTATAAATCATCGGTATAGGTGCAGACTGCCCGGACGCCCACCACGTCATTTACATATTCCTCCATAGACGAAACGCTTTCTTCCACCCCTTTTTTCCTTAACTTTGCCGCAATGCTCTCATAAGACTTAATCCTGCTTGAGTACCTGTGAATCACTTCCCGTCCGCAGCGCATGCCAAGCTCCGCATTGATCATCTGCAGCCTGGCGCTCATAAGACTGATGCCCCACTGGCATTTGGCAAGAAATTCCTCCTGCTGCAAGAAATCCTTTAACTTCATAGTTTCCTCCAAATTTAGCATAACCTGACTTTCCCATTCTCTGTCTTATGCATAGTATATCCCGATGGCATGATTATCTTTCCTCCAAACCGCAACTTTCCCTCTGCCGGGATATGAGACCGCCGGAACAAAACTGATTTTTTCTGCATTTTAAAACAGGCTGTTTACAAATCGCTTTTCTTTTTCTATAATAGTGGCATTACATACTCACTGATTTTTTATATTTTTAAAATGGCCAGATTGGAGATTTGTTATGCTTACTTATTCTTTCTCGGAAATAGGCTCCATGAGCCTTTACGAATACCTGTACCAATGTATTAAAAATGATATTGTATCAGGCGCGCTGGCCCCAGGAGACCGGCTTCCCTCCAAACGCAGCTTTTCCAGGCATTTGAATGTCAGCGCCATTACGGTGGAAAACGCATACGGACAGCTTTTGGCAGAGGGCTATATCTATTCTATTCCCAAAAAAGGCTACTATGCCGCAGATATTTCCGCCGGCATTCCAAGGCCCGCCCTTCCTGCTTCCCCTCCGCCAAAGCCTGTGGAAAACCCGAAGGAAGAGTCCTGCTTTGCCGATTTTACCAGCAGCCAGACCCATCCGGATACTTTTCCATTTTCTATCTGGGCCAAAGTCATGCGGGAGGTAATCGGAGACGACCGGTTTGCCCTGATGAAACACTCTCCCAGCGGCGGTATTTTTCCTCTGCGCCAGGCCATTGCCAGGCATTTGAAGGATTTTCGGGGAATGACGGTCCATCCGGAACAGATTATCGTGGGGGCGGGAACGGAATATCTTTACGGAATTCTGATTCAGCTGTTGGGCTTTCAGAACATTTACGGTGTGGAAGATCCGGGATATCAGAAAATATCCTCCATTTACAAGAGCCATCATGTGAAATGCCGCCACATTCCCATGGACCGCCAGGGCATACATATGGGGCGGCTGCAGGAGTCCGGCGCAGATATTGTGCATATTTCTCCCTCCCACCATTTTCCCACGGGCATTGTCACTCCCATCAGCCGCAGATATGAACTCCTTGCCTGGGCCGCTGAAACAGAGGGAAGATATATTATTGAAGATGATTACGACTGTGAGTTCCGGTTTATGGGAAAACCCATTCCCTCTCTCCAGAGCATTGACGTGATGGAAAAAGTAATTTACATGAATACCTTTACGAAAACCCTTTCCTCCACCATCCGCATCAGCTATATGGCGCTTCCGGCCCATCTGATGGAACGGTTCCACCAGACCATGGGGTTTTATTCCTGTACGGTATCCAATTTCGAACAGTATGCCCTGACCCGGTTCCTCCAGGACGGCCATTTTGAGCGGCATATCAACCGAATGCGTAATTTCTATCACAATCAGCGGGATCTGCTGCTGGACTGCTTAAAAAGCAGCCCCCTCTCCTCCCGCATTACGATTACGGAAAAAGACGCCGGGCTGCATTTTCTCATGTATGTGGACACCTCAGTTCCGGATGAAATCATTGTGCAAAACGCCGAAACCAAAGGGCTCCGCATTGCTTCCCTGTCCCGCTTCCATACACAGGAGCCTGCTTTGGGAAACCATACATTTATTATGAATTATTCTGCCATACCTCCCGAGCACATGAAGGAGGCCATTGCAAGGCTCTGCCAGGTATTTGCGGAAGCGGAAACTTCACGCGCCATTACCGCTCCAGCTCATGAATAAACAGTCCGCTGCGCAGCTTCGGCTCAAACCAGGTGGACTTAGGCGGCATCAGAAGGCCTGCGTCCGCCACTGCAAACAACTCCTGAATGGACGTGGGATACATGGCAAACGCCGCCTTGCAGTCCAAGCTGCACCTTCGCTCCAGCTCCTTCAGGCCCCGGATTCCTCCTACAAAATCAATCCGGCTGTCTGTCTTTGGATCTTGAATGCCAAGCACCGGAGCCAGCAGCTTCTTTTGCAGTACAGATACATCCAGTCCTTCCACCGGATCATCCGTCTGATCCTTTGGAGCAATGGCGCACCGATACCAGGTTCCCTTCAGGTACATGGAAAAACAGCCTTTCTGTTCCAGCTTTACCGGCTCTTTTCCCAATTTCTCTACTGCAAAAATTTCCGATACCTTCGCCAGAAATTCTTCTTCTGTCCATCCGTTTAAATCCCTGACCACCCGGTTATAATCCATAATCATCAGCTGTTCATCGGGAAACAGCACTGATAAAAAGTAATTAAACTCCTCTTCTCCTGTATACTCCGGATGTTCTGCTCTGCGCATCTGCCCCACCCGCACGGCGGAAGCGGCACGGTGATGGCCGTCTGCAATATAGATTTCCCCGATTCCTGCAAAAGCTTCCTCCACTGCGGCAATCTGCGCTTCTTCTGAAATCACCCAAACGGTGTGGCGCACCTGATCCTCTGCCGTAAAATCATACAGCGGTTCTTCGTTCTGCACCTGTTCCACCACCTGATTGATCACCGGATTGGAACGGTATGCCAGAAAAATCGGCCCGGTCTGGGCATTGCAAATGTTCACATGATTAATCCTGTCCTGCTCTTTCTCAGCCCTGGTATTCTCATGCTTCTTAATAACGCCTCTTTCATAGTCGTCAATGGAAGCGCAGGCGGTAATTCCGGTCTGGGTTCTGCCGTTCATGGTTAAGGTGTAAATATAATAGCACCTCTTTTCCTCCCGGACAAAAGAGCCATTCTCCACCATCTCCCAGAGCGTGTCATGGGCTTTTTGATACACCTGGGGATCATAAGTGTCCACCGTATCTGCAAGCTGTGTCTCCGCCCGGTCTATCTTTAAAAAACTTTCCGGATGCTTCTTGACTTCTTCTTTTGCCTCTTCCCTGTTATACACATCATAGGGAAGGGCCGCAATTTTATCTGCTTTCGCCCTGTCGGGCCTGATTGCGCAAAATGGTTTGATGACTGCCATCTGTATTTCCTCGCTTTCTTGTATTTCTCTTTCTGTAACTGTTCCGAAGTATCCTTATTTCAGCGGCGGCAGGCTGCATATCTGCCGGCTTTGACTTTACTGTCAGCGTTCTCACTCTTCAAACACGCTCTAATACTACAGCAAACAATCTATATTTCGATACACAGGAACTGCCGGATTGCCCTTTGGCTAAGCAAACGGTTCATGGGCGTATTGCGTGGAGGCGAAATCCACTGCTTACGGAGACTTAGGAGTGACGGCTCTCCGGAACTCCTTAGATGCAGTTAGCAGTTAGTTCGCCAAAACGCTGCCCAGTTTGTGTGTCAAAGGGCAAGCCGGCAGTTCTGTCCGTATCCAAATATAAAAAGTTCGCTGTAGTACTAGGATTACACGCCGTTTTTGGCGCAGAGATCGCTAAGGCAGCAGCTCTCACAATGGGGAACGGTTCTTGCCGTGCACACATCCCTGCCATGGTACACCAGACGATGGCAGAAGTCACTGCCTTCCTCCGGCGGTATCAGCTTCCACAGCGCCATTTCCACCTTTTTGGGCTCTTTGATATTTTCCACCAGCCCTATCCGGTTCACCAGACGGATACAGTGGGTGTCTGTCACAATGGCCGGCTTGCCGAACACATCCCCCATAATCAGGTTTGCGCTCTTTCTGCCTACTCCCGGCAGTTTTAACAGAGCGTCAAAATCCTCCGGAACCCTGCCCTCATATTCATCCCTTATCATCTTCATACATCCGCTGATATCTCTGGCCTTGCTCCGGCCCAGTCCGCAGGGCCTTACAATGGCCTCAATGTCATCCACCGGCGCATCCGCCAGAGACGCCACATCCGGATATTTTGCATAAAGATCCTGCACCACCACATTGACCCTTGCATCGGTGCACTGGGCCGCCAGACGGACGCTTACCAAAAGCTTCCATGCCTGATTATAGTCCAGCGTACATCCTGCATCGGGATATTCCGCCTTCAGCCGCTCCATCACCGCAAGGGCCAGCTCCTCTTTTGTCATAACTGTCCTCCTGAACGCTTATCTGCCTTGTAAATATATATTGGTACGTCGTCAGTCTATTTCATATTCCAGAATGGCTCCTGTTACTGCGTCCACTTTACTGCTGTATTCTCTGCCCTCTGCATAAAAGTCAATTTCATATTCTGACCTTCCATGCTCCTGCTCTAATTCTATCTTGGTAAAAGCCGCCTGGTCCGCTGCAAATCCTGCATGGCTTAATACAGCCGCTTTAGCCTCCTCCACGGAAATCACTCCCTGGATATTTCCAGGAATCTGCTCGATGGCTTCCTGGGAGCTTTCCAAAACAGCCCCGTCCTCCCCGCTTATCTCGTACTTATATCTGGTCGTCCCTGATACAAATTCCAGTTCATACTCAGTTCTGCCATCCTCATAGTCCATCTCTTCTTTTACAAAAACCGCTTCCTCAGCCGTCAGTCCTGCATGTTTCAGGGCCGCTTCCTTTGCTTCCTCCATTCCAATTCCCGGCTGATTAGCAGAATTTCCCTGGCTTCCCGCTTGTGTCTGCTGTTCTCCTGTATTCTGCTCCTGCCCTGCATTCTGTTCCTGCCCGTCTGCCGGCTGATTCTGTTCTCCGGCATTCTGTTCCTGTCCGTCTGTCGGCTGATTCTGTTCTCCGGCATTCTGCTCCTGTCCGTCTGCCGGCTGATTCTGTTCCTGTCCGGTATTCTGTTCTCCAACGCTTTGCTCCTGCCCGGAGGCCGACTGATTTCCATTGGAGGAATCTTGCTTTGAGTCAGTTTCGTTTCCGCAGCCGTTTACAAAAAGAAACGCCAGTGACATTATAACTGCTGCCATAAAACAGCAGACTTTGCTTTTGTAACTGATAGATTTTCTCATATTCTCTGTTTCCTTTCCATAATTATTTGTACGTTTTCATTGTACAAAAAAACATCCGGTGATTCAAGAGTAAAATAAAACCGGTGACTCATGGGGCGCAGAGAAGCTCATATGATATCTGCGGAGAGGAAAATCAATGCTTGCCGAAAGTACAGGCGCATATTATAATAAAAGTAAAGAAAAGAGGGAATTACTGTGAAAGAAAGTAGAGGGCAGCCAATAAATGGCGCACTTTAACAAGCTGTCTTATGGCAGCCTTTGAAAAAATGTATTGCTATAAAGTGTTAAGAC
>NZ_JBQIOP010000059.1:0-24339 GCF_056822245.1 Petralouisia sp.
GGTATGCCCGGAGCACGTTCTATTTGGCAAGGGTTAGAGGTGCTATGCGCATTGCTTGCTTATCGAAGTTATCTTATATAAATGTGGGTCAAGTTAAGACCTGGACTGCGGGGTGGAGGATATTCTTTGCGCGGAAAAGAATGGATAAATGCAAATCTGCAGGGGATGCCGGTAAATTTTACGCAGAATAAATTTCTCTGACAGGCTGTACCGACGGCTCCCCAACGGTAATTTTCTTTATGACTTTTACAGGCTTATTCCGGCTTCAAGCTGAAAAGCTTCGCGCCTATCCCATTGCCTGTGAGCATAACAATAAGATAACAAAATGATTTCAAACTATAGGTTCCGGCCAGATTAAAATAAAACATATTTGCAATGGAATGCTCAAATCCAGACAGTATGAATATCATGACAGGCGCAATAATAAACAGAATGTTTTTCGATTTATTATAATTATCAATTGCCAGATACATCATAACGCCGCAAAATACCGACAGAATAAAAACGGGCAGAACATCGTTATTTAACTTTCTATTAACAAGCTCCGAACTGTCAATGTTAAGATGTGCGGCTTTTATTAAAAATGCTGCCAGATATGTTCCGATAAAGTTTCCGATTATGATAACCGGCATATGTAAAAGTTCTTTTAAGTCTTTTACAAACCCGATTTTACCGGTGTACAAACAAAACCCCTGGGTTACAATGGTCAGCAGCCCAAAAGAAAACAGCAGAGAGCCTGTCACCCTGTTTTCTGCTGATAAATATACAATGCCGCCAATTCCAATCATTATGCCGGCATAAATTGATTTTATAAACATTTCCTTGGAACTCATAAATTTAAACAGCCGCCTTTCTGACAAAAATTACGATATTTAACTGCCGAAACGTTAAATTTCACTTGTATGGCGAAACCAAAACATCTTTCAGTTCCGCTTTGATATCATAATCATATTATCACAGGAGAACTGGAAAAGCTATGCTTTTTTTGAAGTGCGCTGCTTTTCCAGTTACGATTACTCCGGCGGTTAAATATTACTCCGGCGACTAAATATCGCAGCAGAGCCCATTTTTTGCATTCCGGATGCCAGTTTCTCTATCCCAGCCTGTTCACCATTGCAATCACCCTTTTTGCACAAGCCCGAATTGTCTCTTCTGATAGTTCTCCCCGCTCACAGGCTTTCCGGATATCCGCATCATCTTCCTGATTCCCCGGCATAATAATCTCATTTCCGGCAGCGGCGCATTTCCAGGGAATACTCCCATCCTCCGGAACTGTTGTGTTCCAGTCTGACATAACCACACCTTCAAATCCCCACTCTTCCCGCAGAACTCTGGTGCAGATATCCCAGGAATTAGCTGCATGAACGCCATTAATAAGGTTATACGAAGTCATAACGGCAAACGGCGCGCCTTCCTTTACTGCAATTTCAAATCCCCGGAGATAGATCTCTCGGAAAGCCCGCTGAGAAATGCAGGCGCTTACCCCCATTCGGTTATCTTCCTGATTATTGCATGCAAAATGCTTCACCGTAACGCCGCAGCTTCCATCCGCCTGTACGCTGGCAGCAACAGCCGCCGCAAGCTTTCCTGACAGAAGGGGATCTTCCGAATAATACTCAAAGTTCCGGCCGCACAGAGGATTCCGCTGAATGTTCATTCCCGGAGCAAGCCACAGATCCACATAGAATTCATCCATTTCCACAGCAACAGCCCGGCCAAACCGTTTCATTAAATCGACGTCCCAGGTCTGAGCCAAGGCTGTTCCAACAGGAAATGCGGTACAATACTGATAATAAGTGTCCGCATTCTCATGGTACTCCATTTCCTCCAGAAACCCATTTTCCAGGGAGCCAAGAACGCCCACGCCATACACGGAATCTGTTTTCCTGTCCACCTGATAACTCTGACGCAGGCGGAGCCCGGCCGGCCCGTCCGCCATAATCAGAGAACGGATGCCGTATTTAGCCTCCAATGCCTCTGTAGTCTCCCCCGCCGAGCCCGGCACCCGGATTCCTGCCGAACCAAGGGTGCTGGCTCCCATTGTAATATTTCCATACAGCAGCGGAATTAATTCGGAAACAGGCAATTCTTCCGCCGCAGTGTCAGTTTCCCCTGCTGTTGGAACCCCGGCCGCTTTTTTTACTTGAACCTTTGACCGATCATGATTTTCCGGCGCAGACTTCCCTTTTATTTCCGCATTCCCGGACTCTCCATTTCTTTCTGCCCTGGGCTGGAAAAGAAATTCCGGCGCCTTCTGCTCTTTCAGCGTCTGCATCCATTTCAAGGTCCGTTCTTTTGCATATGCCGGCCCTTCAAATTCCTCCAAGTCTTTCTGCAGCGGACAAATTTCCTTCGTCTGTTCCAACAAAACAGATTCCTTCACCGTAAGGATTGCCGCCGGCTGCAAAGCTTCCGCATGTTTCCCCAGCCACACTCCGTAAGAACCGGCCTCTATGATCCATGCCTGTTCTGTTTCTGAAAAAACAGCCAGCTGCTTCTGTTCTATGGCAATGGTTAGCTTCTGTGTTTCTCCCGGCTGCAAAAGACCTGTTTTGGCAAATCCTGCTAACCGATGTGATTCTTTTCCCTGAGGCGAAAACACATCCCAACGGGAATCCGTTTCCCTTTCTGCCGGCTCATGACAGGTTTCTCCCATCCCCTTTTGAGGCAGCGTCACATAAACCTGCACTACTTCACGGCCTGCATGGGTTTTCCCGATATTTTTTACTGCAGCTGTAAGTTCCGCTTCTGTTTCCCTTATCTCCATTCCATCATAATCAACGGAAAATTCCGTATAGGAAAGCCCATAACCGAAGGGAAACAGCGGCTGTACCCCGAAGCTGCTGAAATAACGGTACCCCACATAAATTCCCTCCCGGTATTCCTCTGTGGCAAGATTCCCATTCAGAGCTCCAAAGGTTTCCGCTGAAGGATAATCTTCATAGCGTTTTGCCCAGGTGGAGGTCAGCCTTCCTCCAGGCGCAGATTTTCCGAGCAGCACATCTGCCGCCGCATGTCCGCCCTCCTGCCCCGGCAGGGAAATATGCAGAATCCCTTTGATATTCTCTGCATCCTCCAGGATATCCGTCAGTTCCACCGGCGCGCCTGCATTGAGAATCAGCACAATGGGTATATTCTGACAGTTCAGAAAAAGAATGTCTTCCCGCTCCCGAGCGCTTAAATAATAGTCCCCTTCCGCTTTTTTGCGATCCTTGCCTTCACCGGAAATACGGCTTAAGACATACAAAGCCGCCGTAGCTCCACGTACATCATCCTCTGCAATCCTGCGCCCTTCCGGCAGGGAAAACGGATTTAAAGCATAGGCGTCAAAAGGATTTTCCATCTTTTTTGCATCCTTCAGAACCTTCTCCTTCCAATCATTTCTTGCCCTTTGATAACATTCCTCATAATCCGACAGCCATCCTTCACTTACAATAGAGACGCCTGCCTCTTTCAATCCCTGATAAACTGAGACATTATAACGGTTATTCACATCCCCGGAACCGGTTCCTCCTTTCACCGTTTTAGCCGCGCCGCTGCCAAACAGCGCAACAGGCGCTGACGCTGAAAGAGGAAGAACCCCTTCATTTTTCAAAAGCGCCATCCCCTCCGCCGCCAGTTCCCTGGCAAGCCTGCCATGCAATAGTTCCCGTTCAGAGGGGCGCTCCTTTAATGTACCGCTGTGGGCCTGCTTTAATTCTGCCATAATTTTCTCCATTCTGTGCATTTTTCAATATTTTCCGCTCCGTTTAGGCGCCGTCAAACAGTTACTCTTTCACACCTCCAAGGGTAACGCCTGCAATAATATACTTTGACAAGAACAGATACACCAGGATAATGGGCACAATTGCCACCAGAATCATCATGTAAATTTTTCCCATGTCAAAATTCATGTAATCCGCTCCCCGAAGGGTTGCAATCAAAATGGGCACCGTCATCTTATCCTTGGACTGAATGACCAGGGCCGGAACAAAATAATTATTCCAGGAACCTACAAAGGTAAAGATTGCCTGTACCGCAATGGCCGGTTTCATAATAGGGATTACAATCTGGTTGAAGGTTCGAAACTCTCCGGAACCGTCAATTCTCGCCGCCTCCACCAGGGACAGCGGAAGGGATGACTGCAGGTAACTGTACATAAAATAAAAAACAGACGGCGAAGCAATCGCAGGAATAATCAGCGGAAGCAGAGAATCATACATTCCCATATTCGTTACCAGCCGCAGAAATCCCATTGCCGTTACCTGGGTAGGCATCACAAGGATAGCCATAATAAAAGTAAAAGCCGCTTTCTTTAATTTAAAATTATACGCATACAGGCCGTAAGCTGTCAACGCTGAAAAATAAGTGCAGATTGCCGCCGAACAGCCGGAAACAATTAAACTGTTTAAAATTCCCCGGAACATCGGGAAAGTTCCGTCATTGGCAACATTTTTCAGGTTTTCCAGAAAATAATTTCCCGGCAGCGCAGAAAACCCTTTCTGCAGGTCTGCATGGGATCGTGTGGCATTGATAAACAGGATATAAAAGAAAAACAGGCACATGAAAGACAGAATAATCAGTACAATATGCGCTATAATGCTCCGAAAATGGTTTGTACCCTTTGATTTCATAAGCCTAACCCCTCCTTTGTTTTTTCGCTTTTTTTGCAGCCGCTTTCGAGCCGTCCGGATCATCATTATTGGTCATCCGATATACGATGAAACATAAAATTCCGCTGACCACAAACAGATATACAGACAATGCTCCCGCCATACCGTAGTTCTTACTCTTCAAATGGCTGTTCAAGAACATAATCAGCGTCATGGAAGTACGGTCCGGCGTACCCTGCCCGTTTGTGAGAATCTGCGGCACGTCAAACATCTGCAGGCCGCCGATAATGGCAGTAATCAGGGTATAAGCAAGAATAGGCCGTATCTGAGGAAGGGTGATGTAAAAAAAACGCTGTACGCTGTTGCAGCCATCTAGCTCAGAAGCCTCGAAAATATCCGGGCTGATTCCCATAATGGCAGCCATCAGCATAATCGTAGAATTACCGAACCACATCAGGAAATTCATTAGCCCCACCAATGACCGCGTTCCCGTTACAGAGCCCAGGAAATCTACGGGCTGGCTAATCCATCCCAAAGACATTAATATGGAATTAATCGGCCCATTGGTGGAAAACATGGTAAAAAACAGCATTGCAAATGCCGACGCCATAATCAGGTTTGGCAGATAAATCACAACTTTAAAAAACTGTGTCCCATGAATTTTCAGGCGCGCATCCACAAACCATTCTGCTAAAAGCAGCGCAATTACGATCTGAGGAATAAATCCGATGATCCAAAGCATCATAGTATTGCCTGCATATTTCAGCATATCAGAGCCCAACAGACTGATATAATTCTCCAAACCCACAAAGTTCGGCCCCACCTCTTTAATCCCTGAACGGTAATATTCAAAAAAACTGTACCGGATGGTATCCACCAGAGGAATCAAAGAAAAAATGAAAAAACTTACAAAAAATGGAAGGATAAATAAATATCCCCATTTTGCATAATCTATTTTTTTATGCTTCTTTTCCATAAACTGCCGCCCCTTTCTCTCTGTACGGCGCTGCCGCACCTTCTATGCAGCAGCGCCAAAATCATTGATTCCGGCAGGGAATCTTAATCATCTTTCATTGACATTCAAATCCTTTTTATTCCGGCCACTGAATTTCTGTGATATCCGGATAACGCTCTCTGATTGCCGTCTCAAAGTTGGCTTTCGCTTTCTCGAAATCAACCTGTCCCTGCAGATAGTCATTGAAAGAGTTCTGGATTAACTCCACACAGCCCTGATCATAAGCAGAAAGAGGCGCGATCTCAATATTTTCCGCTACAGGCGCAAAATATTTAAAGGCATTCTGGCCGCCCAGGAACTCAGAAGAAAAGCCCTCATCATCTTTCGCCGCCTGCTGCATCCCTGTCTTTGTATTGGTAAAGTCCGCATAATCCTTGGAAATCTTTAACAGATTTTCCTGATCCCCCGTTACTGCAAGAATTATATCTTTTACATGTTTCGGATTATCTGTACCTGTGCATGCATGTACATAGGAACCGCCCCAGTTATATTCCTGCGGAGGATTGGTAACTGCCCATGCGCCGTCTTCACCGTCCCAGTTAGGCTTTAATGTAAAATCAATCCCCCATGCCGGGAACAGAAATGCAAACACTTTGGAAGAAGAACTCATAGCCTTATTCCAGTCGTCGTTCCACTGGCCTTTCACATTCTTATCCAGATAACCTGCATCCAGCCACTCTTTGGAATCTGCAACCCAGTCCATAATCTTTTGATCCACTTTAATCACAGTTTCCCCGGGGCTGACCCAGGACTGCGCAATGCTGTTGCCATAGAGGCGGAATGTGTCTGCATAAGAAGAAAATGCAAAATACCCCTTTGCCTTCAGCTCTTCTGCCGTCGCTTTCATGGTATCCCAGTCCTTTACCTTTTCGCCCACCGCTTCCGGATCATCTGTGCCGAACACATCTTTGGCAATATCCCGGCGGTATACCAGAAGTCCCGGACAGCACTGCCAGGTGGAGCCTCTCTGAACACCGTCTGCATCAGAAGCCGTCACCTTGGTAAAGCTGTACTGATCCGCCAAATCCTTTTCCGGATCAATACCCAAATCAGTAAGCGGCATTGCAGCGTCTGCATCTGCATCCGTATATTTATTGACATAATCCGTTTCTGACAGGAAAATGTCTACCTTATCGTCTGCTGCAGCGTCTGCCTGATTCATCAGCGCTTCATCCAATTTCTGCTGATATACGCCGTCCTGATTGGGGTTGATGGTCCAGTGGATTTCCGTTCCGTCCTTTAAGGTAGTCACAGTTCCATCTTTGGAAGTCTCCTTTACCTCTGGGTAAACTGCTTCCACACGCTGACGGAATTCATCATTCCAGCTATAGATGTTAATCACCTTGCCCTCTTCTGTGCCGGTTTCTGCACTTCCCTCTTCTGTGCCGGTTTCTGTATTTCCCTCTGCAGAACCTGTGCCAGACGGTGAACCGCAGCCTGCCAGCGCACCTGCAGCCAAAGCCGCCGCCAAAAGAATACTAACTGCCCTCTTCTTCATTACAAAATCCTCCTTTTTCTTCTGCAGGCAAAACCTGCGTTTATTATAGGCAGGATTATAGCGTATAACTGAGTGCAGATATACTATGGATTTTAACAAAATATCAGATTCATGACCCTTTTACCTTAAATTTTTCTTTCTGAAACAGACGCAGATTCACGGAATATAATTTAGGTCATGATTCTGATATTTTTCTCATAGATCTGATTTTCCTCATATCCAAATTCCTATATGATAGTTCTATTAATAGATAAACGAAAGGAGAAATAAAATTGAAGCATATAACATTCACCGACGAACATGGCAGCTTCACAATCAGACAGCCGGAAAATACAAGCTATCTCTATTTTCCCCTTGCTTCTGAAACCGGCTTGAAAAGCGCAGTGACGCCAAATCTCGGCGGCGACGCCAAACTGGATCAGGAAACTTTCCTATTAGAACCCGTAAGTTCTGAAAATCTCCACAACAACCGTTCGTCCCGAAATTTCTGGTTCCGGGTAAAGGGTAAAGGCATTTACTCTGCCACAGGCGTTTCATCCGAGCAGGAAGCGGCAAAATTCTCTCCTGAACAGGAAAAAAGCACGCTGACCGGAGGATTTATGTGGCAGAAAACAGAGCGCGTCTCTGACATAATGCAGCTTGTCTCATCCATTACCATCTTTATTCCAAAGGACGCAAATGTGGAAATCATGCAAATTTCCATTCAAAACCAGTCAGACAAGCCCCAGGAGCTGACTCCTTATGCGGCTGTTCCCATCTACGGCCGCAGCGCTGACAATATCCGGGATCACCGAAATGTCACTTCCATGCTCCATCGCATCCAAGCCGATACACACGGGATCTGCGTCTGTCCCACTATGTCCTTCGATGAAAAAGGGCACCGTCTAAACAGCCGGATTTACTATGTTATGGGCATAGCAGGCGACGGCAGCGCCCCGGTCAGCTTCTATCCAACCGCGGAAGATTTCCTGGGAGAAGGCGGCTCCTTTACCCATCCCCGGGCTGTGTCAGAACCACTTCCAGGGGTTTCGGCTCCTTTTCAGACTGCAGGAAAAGAAGCTATGGGCGCTTTCCGCTTTAAAACAGTTTCCCTGGCTCCCGGTCAGCAGGCCGAATACACCCTGCTCCTTGGAACAGAAACCTGCCGGGAAAACATTTCTCATGTCTTTCAGTCTTACAATACACCTTCTAAAGTGCAGAAAGCCCTGGAAGACACCAAAACCTACTGGCAGAAAAAGACAGACATCTCCTTTCACACAGGAGAAAAAGACTTTGACAGTCTGATGAAATGGGTCAGCTTTCAGCCTTTCCTGCGGCGGCTCTTTGGCTGTTCTTTCCTTCCGCATCATGATTACGGCAGAGGCGGCCGGGGATGGCGGGATTTATGGCAGGACTGTCTCTCCCTGCTCTTGCTGGAACCAAAAAGCGTTCGTCAGACCATTGTCAAAAATTACGGCGGCGTCCGCATAGACGGAACAAACGCCACCATTATCGGCAGCGGGGACGGGAATTTCCTGGCCGACAGAAACGGCATCACCCGGGTATGGATGGATCATGCGCTCTGGCCTCTGATGACAACCAAATTATACATTCAGCAAACCGGGGATATCGAAATCCTCAATCAGCAGGTTCCTTATTTTAAAGACCAGCAGGTTCAGCGGGGCACGGCGCTTGACGGCCTCTGGAATGAATCATACGGCAGCCGGCAGCTGACAGAAAATCATCAGGTATATGCCGGAAGTATTCTGGAACACCTGTTTATCCAGCATCTTACCGCTTTTTATGAAGTGGGGAACCATAATATTTACCGGCTGCGGGATGCAGACTGGAACGACGCCCTGGATATGGCTTCTGAACATGGGGAAAGCGTGGCCTTTACCTGCGCCTATGCCGGCAGCCTTTTGGAGCTTGCTTCTCTAATCCGGCTGCTGGACGACTGCTCCCAGGAACATACCGCAATGCTGCTGGAAGAAATTGAAGTTTTGCTCTGCAATGATCTGGAGGCCTATGACGATGTCAGCAGAAAACAGAGCATCCTGACCGATTATACTTCTCTCTGCAAACACAATATCGCCGGAAAACGGATAAGCTTTTCACTTTCCTCCCTGGCTGTCAATCTGACCCAGAAAGCAACCTGGCTGATGGATCATATCAGAACCCAGGAATGGTTGGAAGGGACAGACGAAGAGGGCTGGTTTAACAGCTATTATGACAACCACGGCCGGCCCGCAGAAGGCTTTTTTCCAGAGAACGTCCGCATGATGCTGACCGGACAGGTATTCGCCATAATGAGCGGCGTGGCAGAAGAAACTCATATCCGGAAAATTGTAAAAAGTGCAGACCGTTATCTTTACCGAAAGGAAATCGGCGGTTACCGCCTGAACACGGATTTCCAAGAACTGAAATCCGATATGGGCCGCATGTTCGGATTTGCTTACGGAGAAAAAGAAAACGGCTCTGTTTTTTCCCATATGGCTGTGATGTATGCAAACGCCCTGTACCGCCGGGGCTTTGTCAGGGAAGGATGGAAAGCTTTGAAAACCCTGGCGGACGCCGCCTTAAATTTTGAGGTAAGCCGCATTTATCCCGGTATTCCGGAATATTTCCGTTCTGACGGACGGGGAATGTACCACTACTTAACAGGAGCGGCAAGCTGGTATCTGATGACAATGATTACAGAAGTATTCGGTATCCGGGGAGAAGCCGGAGATTTGATTTTGTATCCCAAACTTCTGGCCGAACAGTTCGATTCCAATGGAACCGCCTCCATCACCGTACCCTTTGCAGGAAAACGCTTTGCCGTTACTTATAAGAATAAAAACAGCAAAGATTTCGGCGCATACACCATAGGTTCCGCATTCTGCGGACAGGAGGAACTTACCATCTGCGAAGATTCCTCCGCCCTTCTTGCACGGAGCGTCATTGACGCCCTGCCGGGAGAAACTTACAGTATTATTGTGGAAATCATATAAATCACGAAACAAACCAAGAAAGGAAACTCACTTACTCATGAAATACGGATATTTTGACAACGAACACCGAGAATACGTCATTGAACGGCCGGACACCCCGGCGCCATGGGTCAATTACCTTGGCTCCCCGGCTTACGGGGCGATTATCTCCAACAATGCAGGCGGGTACAGTTTTGCCAAATCGGGGGCAAACGGCCGGATTCTGCGTTACATTTTCAACAATTTCGACCAGCCGGGACGATACCTTTACATCCGGGACAACGATTCCAAAGATTACTGGTCCGCTTCCTGGCAGCCGGTGGGCAAAGACCTGAATAATTATAAAAACCTTTGCCGTCACGGATTAGGCTATACACAAATGGAAGCTTCTTATGACGGCATCACCTCCAGGGCTTCCTACTATGTTCCTCTGGAAAAGTCCCATGAAGTTTGGGCTCTTACCCTGACCAATCATTCCGACAGGCCCCGGAGCCTTACGCTGACAGGCTACGCTGAATTTACCAACCACAGCAATTACGAACAGGATCAGGTAAATCTGCAATACTCCCTGTTTATCGGCCGCACTCTGTTTAAGGACAACCGGATTGTGCAGCAAATTCACGGAAATCTGGATGCACTGGCATCAGAAGAACAGATTGATGAAAAAAATGTAACAGAACGTTTCTTCGGCCTGGCAGGGGCAGCGGTTTCCTCCTATTGCGGAGATAAAGAACATTTTCTTGGGAAATACCAAAATTACAGCAATCCCCAGGGCATAAGCTCCGGCAACCTTGGAAATGCGCTAAGCTACAATGAAAATTCCTGCGGCGCCCTCTCCTGCATTGTCACTCTGGCGCCGGAAGAAACCACAACGATTGCATTTCTCCTGGGAGAAAAATACTCCGATGAAGCTGAGAACATCATTACCAATTACACAAATGCCAAAATAACTGTAAAACGGGAACTTGCAGAACTAAAATCCCATTGGCAGGAAAAACTGGATCGCCTGAAAGTAAACACCCCAAGCCCGGAATTCAACACCATGATTAATACCTGGAACGCCTACAACTGCTTTATGACATTTCTCTGGTCCAGGGCGGCGTCCTTTATCTACTGCGGGCTGCGCAACGGCTACGGCTACCGGGACACGGTGCAGGATATCCAGGGAATCATTCACCTTGCGCCAGAGGAAGCGGCCGAAAAAATCCGCTTTATGCTCTCCGCCCAGACCAGCAGCGGCGGCGGACTGCCTCTGGTGAAATTCACCCACCGCCCCGGCCATGAGGACACCCCGGACGACGCCTCCTACCGACAGGAAACCGGACATCCCGCATACCGGGCAGACGACGCCCTGTGGCTGTTTCCCACCGTTTATAAATATATTGCGGAAACAGGAAATCTCAAATTTCTGGAAGAGGAGATCCCTTATGCAGATAAGGAAACTGACAGCGTTTACGGTCATCTGAAGCGGGCCGTCCAATTTTCTTTGAACCACCTGGGTTCCCATCAGATGCCTGCCGGACTCTACGCAGACTGGAATGACTGCCTGCGTCTTGGCGCAAAGGGAGAATCCACATTTGTGGCGCTGCAGTTTTATTATGCATTGTCTATCCTGCAAATCTTTGCCGAATATAAAAAAGATATGGATTATCTGAAATATCTAAGACAAAAACAGGACGAACTGGGCGAAACCATCCAAAAGCTTTGTTGGGACAAAGATCGATTTATCCGGGGATACACAGAAGACGGCAGACAAATCGGCGCTTCTTCCGACCCGGAAGCCAGTCTGTGGCTGAACCCTCAGAGCTGGGCTGTAATCAGCAGACTGGCAGATAACGCCCAGGCAGACGCCATACTTGACACCGTATATCAGCGGCTGAATACCAATTACGGCGCGCTGCTGATGGACCCGCCCTACCACTCCCACGCTTTTGCCGGAGCTTTGGCAGTCATTTATAATCCAGGGGTAAAAGAAAATGCCGGCATTTTTTCCCAGTCCCAGGGCTGGATTATCCTGGCGGAAGCTCTTAAGGGCCACGGAGAACGGGCTTTTACCTATTTCATGGAAAATGCCCCCGCCGCCCAAAATAACCAGGCAGAAATCCGCCGCCTGGAGCCCTATTGCTACGGACAGTTTACAGAAGGCCGGGACAGCCGGCACCCTGGACGCTCTCATGTCCACTGGCTTACAGGCACTGCTTCCACAATGATGGTGGGATGTGTAGAAGGTATCCTGGGGCTTCGCCCGGATCTTTTTGGCATTCAGATATCCCCTGCCATTCCAAAAAGCTGGGAACACCTGGAAATAGAAAAGGATTTCCGCGGAAAACATCTTCACATCCGGATAGAAAACCCCAATCATCAGGAATCCGGCTGTGAAAAACTTATACTGAACGGAACAGAACTGGATGGAACTTATATCCCAGACAGACTGCTTCAGAAGGAAAATGAAATTGTCCTCTTCTTATAAAACGGAACATACCTGAAAAAGCTGAAAGAAAGACAGCAAAGATGCCGCAGAAAGGAAACACTGTGCTGACGTTTCCCCTCTGCGGCAATCTGCATCCACCTTCCGATGCAAGGTCTGCTCTTTCTGCCAACCTCATACATCTTTCTCAATCTCCCACTGCGCCATATAATTATTATCCCGATACTTCTTAGGCGTAATGCCCGTAAGTTCCCGGAACTGCTGAATGAAATGGCTCTGGGAAGAAAAAGACAGGCGGTTTGCAATATCAATAATAGAATAATCGCTGTATCGAAGAAGATTTTTGGCTTTTTCTATCTTCTGTATGCGGATATAGGCGCTGACAGAATCTCCTGTCTCTTTTTTGAACAGCCTTGACAGATAACTGGCAGACACCCCCAACTCATCCGATAAATCCTCAATAGTAATACGATCCTTAATATGGGAATAAATATATTCCTTGCAGGCGTTGATATGTTTTGAGTTGGTATCGCTGCGCCTGAGCTTACGCATTTTTTCCGTATAATCCAACACCATTTCATCATGCAGATCCCGCACTCCCTGCACCGTATGGATGTCATCCAACTTTTGAATGTAAAAATCACTCATTCGAAAAGCCTGCTCCAGTTCCATGCCCTTCTGCCTGCACAGACGGGTAATCATGGCCGTTGTAATTACAAAATGATATTTCAGGTTTGTTACCGGATTCCGCGATAAAATTCCAACCCCTTCACTGTCCAAAAAACGTTCCTGCTGACAGTTTTCCTGAACCGCCTTTATATTTCCGTTGGATACCTCCTGATAAAACAAAAACTCCTCTGTAGGCTGCCTGTGCTCTATCTCATCTATATCATCTTCTGCTTCCAACAGAAGCCACTCGTCCTGATAACCCATAGCATTTACCTGCTTTCTCTTTGAATGTTCATTTTTCTCTGTTCGCCTTTTGACAGACAGCCTGGGCAGTGATTTTTAAGTGAAATATCCCTGTCTTTTATTGCAGCTGTTTTAACAGGGCCTCCTTTTTATAGGCTCTGATATCCTCTTCAATCTTCGTGTAATCCCGCTCAAACAGTTCATCGCTGATCTGTCTGTACAATTGCTCTTTCGGAACTTTCTGCAATATCTTATCGATCACAAAATCCTTGCCTTTCTGCCTGTAGCGGGGCAGCTGATTTCTCTCCTGAATATGGACAAGCTCCGGCCGCCATAAAAGACCCATTTTCCGTTTCCAGTTTATATTTGGATTCTCCCCGGCTTCCCGCAGCAGGTAAAAATCCGGCCTTCCTTCTTCCAGTTCCACTGTAATAATGCCCCACCAATCCGGAACATGCTCCTCCACATGATGGGCATGTTTTGTGCCGGCCACAATATAGTTATAATCAAAATACTGGTCATAATCCCTGACCTGCCGGCCAAGTCTGGCATAAGTGTCCGCATCGCTTTTAATTTCCAGTCCGCAGAGGGCCTCCTGCAGCACCATTACCACATCCGCCCTGCTTCTTCCCATCTGTTTTTCTTCGATGATCCTGATTTTCCCGTAACTCTCTTCCAGGAAATCAAACAGCGGTTCCCGAATGTCTTTATCGTAAAGCATCTTCTTCCTTTTCCTTCTGTATCAGAATTTCTATTCAGTCAAAATCAATACATATAAAATGTTTTCCGCAGTGCAGGCACCGGAACAGATAGCCGCTGTCACATTGCAGATGTTCCCTGGCAACGGTAAAATCCACACCGCAGATATCTTCCCGGTAAGTCTCTTCTATCTCTTCTGCAAGCCCCTCTTTTTCTAACTTTTTCCAGTCATAATATCCAAGATAAGCGCAGTAATCGTCGCAGTGGGCAGGCCAATACTCCTGCTGCCAGCCGCAGTATCCAGGCGTACGGCAAACCAGCTCCTCCAATTTTGCAGGATCACTCACTGAATCGGTAGATTCCCCGTCCTGAAATTCCCCGTCATACGTTTCAGACGCCCTGCCGCTTTTAATACACTCCGGACATAGGTTTTCCACATCCTCCACAGAGTAGAAGGGGCCGGTATAATAGACATCTGTTTCTTTTTTGCAGCAATTGCAAATTACCGCCTGATCATTTTTAAACGCGCCTGTTTCCAGGGGATCCGGATGATATTTAAAATTATACTTTTCCATAAAGCTCCCTCCATTCCTCTTCCAAAATCGCCATCAATATATCATCTGCATATTCCTCTCCGTCTAAAACAGCGTTCTTAAGAACTCCTTCCTCCCGAAATCCTGCCGCAAGATATGCTTTCCTGGCGCGCTCATTGAAGGAAAACACATCCAGGCTCAGCCGGTGAAGCTTTAACTCCTCAAAAGCAAAATCCCGCGTCACCTGCACCGCCCAGGAGCCCAAACCTTTTCCCTGTGCATCCGGCTGAAAAATAACAATACGGAAGTTCCCGCTGCGGGCCTCCCAGTCAATCTCATTGATTACGCTCTCCCCCACAATGCGCCCGTCCCCGGCAATCAGCAGAAAATCGTATCGGTCCTCCGCCTGGACGCACTGCAGGAAAAATCCCACCACTTCCTCCCGGGTATAGGACTGCCTGCTTCCGGTTAAACGTATGACCTCCGCATCCAGAGGGCAGAAATTCTGGGTATAATAATTTTCTGCATCCTCCCGGCGGGACAAACGCAAAAGATAGCCGTCTTTTCTCCATTCTTTATCTGTTTTTTTCATCTGAATCTCCCTTGTCCTTGTATTTCCTTCCAAAAAATATGAATCTGCCATAATCATGAAACAAAATAACCTGGCTTCTCCTTTTTGATTTCTGTCTATAAATTACATTATATAGGAGACGCAGGAATTTATCAAATTCCTTTTTGATTAATTTCTCATCAGCCCATCTTCCACCTGGTATTTTTCCGAAAAATGAATGGAATCTGACTATGTTATCAATGAATCAGTAAAGCTCAATGAACCACATACACAACATATCCTTGATACAGTTCGCTCAAACAGCTATACTATTCACAGTGCAATAAAGGAAACTGAATTTATTCTTTAATTTCATACCATGTAAAAGTCCTTTTACATGAATTTCCCCTTTTGTAAAGGACATTTGATAGACAGACATACCGTAATTTTGTAAACTCATAAATGAAGGAGGACACACAATGAGGATAGCAGATAAAATTAAAAACGCTCGTATACAAAAGGAATATACACAGGAGCAGGCAGCAGAGAATCTTTTCGTATCCAGACAGACCATCTCTAATTGGGAAAATGGAAAATCATTACCTGATATTTTAAGCATTATTAGGATGAGCGAGCTATATGAATTAAGTATTGATGAATTGATAAAAGGAGATGACGTATTGCTGAAGAAAATAGAAAAAGATACCAAGGCTGTTAAGGCGGAGAAAAAAATTATAAAGTTTGCATGGATATCTATTGTAACAGGCACTATTCTAATTATTCTTGGAGAAATATTTGAAGGGAATCCATTGATTGATTTTATAAACGGAGCATTACCCTGGGTTCTCCTCAGTTTAATACTTTTATCAGCTATTTTGTATCTTAATAAAGAAGAAAAGGCATAAAGAGTAATGAGCTGAATTTATGTATGGGGGCTGTCGCATTAAGAAATTCTGCACCAGATGACCTTTGATGCGACAACCCTTTTTCTTTTAGAATTTATATATCCCAAATAGTCAGCTGCTTTTCCTTCAGCGATTTTACTTTTCTCTCTGTAATTTTATCATTTTCTGCAATTTTTCCGCATAAAAGCGGAGAATTAACATCGTATAATTTACAGTTTTGGAAAACACTTTCCTGGCTATCGTTTGCATAACAATATTGACATCCGTTTTTGCACGTATTGTATGCGCCTATATCAACACTTTCAATACAGCCGCATTCCTTCCTTTGATTCTTATCTTTATCTGCCTGAATTTTACACCCGATTATCTTTTCAATTAATTCTTTGTCAATACAGCAATTGTGCTCTATTCCACAGGATGACAAATCAACAGGTTCCGCACAAGACGCAACTTTGATATTATGGTTGCCCGCAATTAATGCAATTTCTTTTCCAAATGAAACTAAATCATTTTCTGTTGGAAAATAAGGATTTAATGTTTTCATGCTTCTTTTGTTTTTAGCATATATATCCACGAAACTTATGACACATTTAGCTGTGTATCCATGCAATTTTTCTGCAATTTGTTCAAATGCTTTTAAGTGGTATTCCATACTATATTTATCAGTAAATATAATTGGATCGTATCTCCATATCACCTTTTCCTTCCCGATTTTATGTGACAATTTTTGAAATATTGGAATCATTGATTTCTTCTTATGCGGAACATTACGTTCTATGTCATTGCCATAACCGGTAAGCGTAAATTGAAAATAATATTTATAATGATCCATTTCATCTAACCTTAATAATATTGGTTCAGGATTTTTCGTCCAAAAAACAATGCAGTCTACAACTTCCGGCGACAAAGTAATTTTACTAATCTGATGTGCATTCATCGGATTGCGGACATACACATATCCTTCCTTTATTCTGTTCAAAAACCATTCGGAATAATAATTTGGAATATCTGTTCTGCGGCTAACACTTAAAATCACTGTAATATCCACCCTTCTTGTTTCCCCGGACTTCCCTGATATTACTCCGGCGGTTAAATATCCTAAACATTCACATCAAATTTGGGATAATAGACATCTTCCAGCCTTTCTTTCTGCATCATCGCCTTTGCTTCCAATTCAGATTCAGCTTCCATATATTTGACAGAGATTGCCGGCTCTGCTGCTTTCAGCACAGAAATTTTCTCTGTATTTCCATTCAGCTTTTCGGCCTGCTGCACTTTTTTATTTTTCTCATCCTTTACTTTTTCTTCTTCCTCTTTCTCTTTCTTATCCTTTACTTTTTCTTCTTCCTCCTTCTTTTCTTTCTGTTTCTCCAACCGTTCCTCCATGTTCTTCTTCATTCTCTCTGCATTGGTCATATCTGTTTCCGTTACGGAATATACGGTACTCTGTATGCTGCCGTCCTTGTGAATCATCCATGTCTGCTGATAATAGGTTACCGTTCCGCCCAAAGCCTTATTTTGCGCTGAAAGCTGTTCATATCCCTGTTTTTCAAGTTCGGGAATTTTTTTCAGAAAATCCTCCAGTTCCTTTGCTTTTGCAGAATTGTCCGAACACTCCTTCAAATACTCACCGGATATTGTTATATTTCCCTTTGACATACAATCATAATTCTTCTGTAAATAAACATAATAATCTGATATGCCGTCCGTTCCTGCCTGTTTCATGTTCCCTGTCCGCGCAGACGCAGTATCTTTCGCTTCTGCTTTCGTTTCCGCCTCATTTTTTTGTGCGGCATATGCACCTTCATATACATTGCTGCAGCTGTTTCCAATACCTGTAATTGCCATGATTTTGTCCTCCTGTTTATAAAATTTAATACTTCGCTGCTATTTTGATATTTCTAATGGCGGTTTGGTTGATCCGTCATTCTTCAGCCGCCCATAATCCTTCGTCATTTCTCTATGCTTTTCATTTTTTATCATAACGGAAAGGATAAATACCCTGCCGTCTATCTTATAATCCATTGTGCCTTGATAGTTCCCGGCCGTATTTTTGATGTTTGCAAGCCCTATTCCGTGTACTTTTTTGTCTGCTTTATCTGTTTCGGGAAGCCCCGACTGCCCTTTCCGTTTCAGCGTTCCGTCAAAACTGTTTTCTATCTTGAAAATTAGCAGGTTATCTTTCCTGACAGACGACAGCCGGATAAAGGGTTTAGCTTCCGGCTCTTTGTCTTTCAGCTTCCGGCAGGCTTCCATTGCATTATCCAAAGCATTGCCTAAAATAACGCCTAAATCGTAACTCCGGATCACCAGATCAGAGGGGAGAAGCAGTTTTTTTACATCAAACTGCAAGTCCGGGGCAATGCGCAGCGCTTCATGGTATTTCATGTTGAGCAGCGTGTCAATCACGCTGTTTCCCGTCTTAAAAGAAAAGTCCAGACTGTCAAAAGTCTGGTTCAGTTCTGACAGATAGGTTTGCAGTTCTTCATTTTCACTTTCTCCCTTTTCAGCGGCCAGCTGCAGGACAACGGAAACCGTATTCTTCATATCGTGTTTCATGCTCCGTATGCCGGAATAGACACGCTCCATTTCCGCTATATGCTCCTGCATACTTCCTATCTGTTTTTCCAGTACGATTCTGCTGCTCCGTTCCCTGTTCAGATAAACCGTATCCTGAAACAGCTTTACTCCGTATAAGATAGACAGCAGCGACAAAAGCAGGATTGCGGGGAGGATGACCAGTAACAGCGGGTATTTGTCATACACCATTTCCACGCCATTTTCTTCTACCGTAAACAGGATCGTACGGAGCAGCGCACAAAACAGCAGGCTCACCACAGCCGGAGTAAGGATAGATAACAATTCTGTCCTCTGGAGCGCATAATCCTTTTCCCGATAATTGCGTACAATCCCTTTCAGTGACAGGTACAGCATCAGAATAAGCGCTGCTTCCCGAAAAATCTGATTCCCGATTACACTGACGTTTATTACTGTTTCAAAAGTTTTTTCAGAAGTGATAATCCCTTTCTCCAGACACAAGTTCCATACCATAAGCAGTTTATTCACTGGCTTATCAAGCAGAATCAGCACCAGGAATGCGCTGATATCAGCGACTGCACGGAAAGCAGCCGCAAGAAAGAGCGTAACCCCATGAAACGCCTTATAAAAACACATTGCTGTAACAAGCAGCATACAAAGTAACAGCGCCGTTTTCCAAACCGTCTTTACACTTTCATATCCTGTTGGGGGAAGCCAATAGATACATAGCCGTGACAGCCCGTAAACAGCCATAACATAAAGCCCATGAAAACGGCTTTTTGTCCTGCTCTCCAAAAAACTTCCTAAAAAATATTGCAGGCAGTACCCTTGAAGCAGAACGGAAACTACTGTAAAAACCGTAAAAATCAAATCTATCAGACTATACACTGAAAGCCCCTCCGTTCTGCAAGTACCACATATACGTATTGACAAATTCGCCGTATTTTTTCTTTGTCAAATAAACGGTATCGCCGCCTGTAAGCGTTATGCAGTCGCTTTTGTATTCCCTGATATGCGCCATATTTACAAGATATCCCCGGTGGCAGCGGTAAAATGACCCGCCAAGCTGCCTTTCCAGTTCGCCAAGCGCGGCATAGGCTTCAACGATCTCCTGCATGGTATGAATTTTCACTTTTCTTGATACACTTTCGATATACAGAATTTTGTCTGCGTCTATGGTAATTCCCCTGTTTCTTGTATTGATAAAAAGCTGCCTGTTCCGGCGCATGTGCCGCAGTCCGGCTTCCTTTAACGCCTCTTCAAAAACTTCCGTAAATTTCTGTTTGGTGACAGGCTTCAGTAAATAATGAAACGCATATATATCAAGAGCTTCAAACACATATTCCTTTATGCCCGTAATGAATATTAAGACGGTGTCTGTGTTCGTTTCCCTTACTTCCTTTGCCGCTTCAATGCCATTCATGCCGTCCATTTGTATGTCAAGGAAAATAATGTCAAAGGGCTTTGCTGCGGCAAGCAGTTCTTCCCCGGACGAAAAGCAAGCCGCATTACAGTCCGGCTTCTGGTTTTCTATCATTTCACGGAGCTGTTCCCGGATTACTTTTTCATCATCAACAACTGCTATATCCAAATTTCTCACTCCAAGCCTGTAATATCTCTATTTAATCTATCGGCAAAAAAATGGGATATGTTTGCAAAATGTAACGAAAGACAGTTTGAAATGTAACGAAAGAAATGATTTGTCTTGGGAAGAAACGGACACCTTTGAAAGCGGAAATAAATCATGAATATACTCTTTTTCCTCACAAGGATTTATAGCAAATCATACCAAAAAAAATACAAATTATCCCATACCCACCAAAGCAAAATTCTTATCTGCTATAAATATATAGAGCAGCTCAACTTAGTTATAGATTAAAAAAATAAGAGAAAAAATTATGGAAAAGATGAATTTAACTAATGAAAACATTGCGCAGACAAGCAGTCTTGCAGAAAAGACGCTTGGAGAATGGGGCGTTGATGCCAGAAATATTATCCAAATCCGGCTTGCAGTGGAGGAAACGCTGTTAAAGTACCAGGAGGCTTTCGGTATGGAGGCAGTATTTGCACAAAAATATATCAAACGTCTTAATCGTATCCGTCTGGAACTTTTTCTGCCAGGGGAAAGGTTTGATCCCTTTGATACAGGAGAGGAAGAACAGAGCCAGGTACTGCAGGGACTGCTTGCCAATATGGGGGTTGCACCTGCGTGGCAGTACAAAAATGGAGAGAATCTTATTTTATTTACTCCCAAAAAGAAGAAACGTTCTCAGATGGCTTCACTGGCGCTGTCCGTAATACTGGCTTTTTTGTGCGGCGGTGTGTGTAGTTTCCTGCCAGAGAATATCAGGACTTTTCTTGCAAATGAGATTATCAGCCCGGTATTTAACCGCTTTATGGGACTTTTATCAGCCATTGCAGGCCCTATGGTGTTTCTTTCAATTGTATGGGGAATATACGGCATTGGGGATATGGCGGCTATGGGCAGAATCGGAAAGAGGATGATTGGACGCTTTATGCTGATGACGATTCTTCTGACACTGCCCGTATGTGCATTTGCCATGCCGTTTTTTTCTCTTAAAATCGGAGACGGGGGGAAGTTTGATTTTTCTGAATTGTTTCAAATGGTTCTGGATATTGTACCAGGCAACTTTTTTACGCCCTTTACAGAAGGGAATCCTATGCAGATTATTTTTGTGGCAGTTATAATCGGAATCGCAATGCTGATTCTGGGAAACAAAGCTACGATTGCCGCGGCCTTTGTGGAACAGTCCAATTATATTATACAGCTTATTATGGAGACAGTCAGTTCATTTGTTCCCGTGTTTGTGTTTGGCAGTATTTTAAGTATGATACTGGGTAACAGCTTTTCGGTGTTTCTTCCTGCATATAAGGTGGTTCTGGTAATGCTTATGGGAGACGCCATTCTTCTGGCAGTGTATCTTGTGTTAGTATGCACAAGGAGGAAGGTGCAGCTTTGGGTATTGCTGAAAAAGATGATGCCCACGTTTCTGATTGCATTAACCACGGCATCTTCTTCTGCCGCATTTGGGGTGAATATGGAGTGCTGTGAAAAAGACCTTGGGATTGACAAAAGGATCGTTAATTTTGGTATTCCTTTGGGGCAGGTTATTTTTATGCCAGGGGTTTCCGTTATGTTTCTGGCGGTGGGATTTTGTATGGCTGAAATCTATGGCGTGACGGTTTCTCCGGCGTGGCTGGCTACAGCCGGTCTCATTGCTATTGTGCTTGCGGTGGCGGCGCCTCCTATTCCCGGCGGTGCGCTGACCTGTTATACGATTTTGTTTGTCCAGCTTAAGATTCCCATGGAGGCTGTAACGGTCACGATTGCCCTCAATGTAATACTGGAATTTATTACGACAGCGGTGAACTTGTTCTGTCTGCAGGCGGAACTTGTGGAACTGGCCGCCGATCTTGATATGCTGGATGTGAGAAAACTAAGAGAAGAAAAACATGAACGGATTTAATCTTTTAGGAGTTTAAAATGCAGGATTACACTCTGACAAATCATGATATAGATATGGCGTGCCATGAAGTCGAGACGTTTTGTGAACGCGCCAATGGGGAAAAAAGAGACATTCTCCGCACACGACTGACTGTGGAAGAGATACTGCTGAACTATCAGGAAGCTTTTGGCACAAATGGGACTTTTCAATTTCAGTGCAGAAAGCGGATAAACCGTCTGTATGCCAGTTTTTCTATTCCGGGAGAAAGAAACGATGTGGTTCATACAAACGGCGGCGAAGAAAGCGTTATTCTGAAAGGCATCCTTTCAGGTATGGGGGAAATTCCCACATGGCAGTTCAAAAACGGAGTGAATTACCTTACCTTTACATTAAAAAAGAAAAAATTATCTCCTGCAGTATCACTGTTGGCAGCAGTGGCGCTGGCTCTTTTTTGCGGTATGGTAAGCATTTTTCTGCCGGAAAAAACGGTTAATTTTCTTTCAGAGGAAATGATTACGCCTGTTTTTGACACATTTATGGGGTTGTTGAGCGCTGTTTCTGGTCCCTTGATCTTTTTGTCGGTGGCAGGCGGTATTTATAATATCGGGGATATTGCAACGCTGGGAAAAGTCGGAAAGCGGATGATCTATAGATTTTTATGGATGACGCTGATTTTTACCACAGTATTTGGCGTTGCCATCCTTCCGTTCTTTCCTCTTGCAGGCAGCGGCAGCAGTTCCTTTCAGCTTTCGGAGCTTCTGGAAATGGTTCTTGGAATTGTACCGGATAATTTTTTCACTCCTTTTTTGGCGGGAAATCCTTTACAGATTATTTTTCTTGCAGTCCTTACAGGGATGGCAATGCTGATTCTGGGGAACAAGGTTGGGATTGTTTCACTATTTTTAGAACAGGCAAATGCCATTGTATTACTAATCATGGAAAATATCAGCGCTTTTGTCCCCGTTTTCATTTTTGGCAGCCTGTTCAATATGATTCTTGGTAAAAACTTTTCTGTACTGCTGAAGGCATATAAAGTGCTGCCGGTTATGCTGCTTGGGGATGTTTTTCTTATGGCGGTTTATACAGGTCTTGTATGCATTCGTAAAAAAGTTTCTATGGCAGTCTTTCTGAAAAAAGTTTTTCCAGTTTTTCTGATCGGTCTGACAACAGCTTCTTCTGCCGCCGCATTTTTGGAGAACAGGAAAGTGTGCGCAGAAAAGCTGGGGATTGATAAAAAAATTGTAAATATCGGTGTTCCTCTTGGCCAGGTGGTATTCATGCCGGGATTTTCTATTTTATATTTTGTAATGGGAATTTGCATGGCGGAGATTTATGGTGTGAAAATATCTCCGGTATGGCTGATTACAGCGCTGATCATTGCGGTTGTACTGGCTGTGGCTACCCCGCCCATTCCCGGAGGTGCTCTTGCCTGCTATACGATTCTGCTTTTACAGCTTGAAATCCCTGCCCAGGCCATTGTGATTGCAGTTGCCATAAATGTGATACTGGATTTTTTTGCTACAGCAGTAGATTTGTTTTGTCTGGAGGCAGAATTGACAGAACTGGCGGGGGACCTTGGGATGCTGGATGTGGAGAAAATCCGGAAAACATTTTAAAATTCTTCCCATGAATGATGATGTGTGCATGTGTTTCCAGAATCACTTTTTCAGTACGCTTTAGGTAAGTATTACTCCGGCGGTTAAATATATAGAAGCACAATTTGGGATAGCAACGGCTGACCGCTTTCAGGAAAAAATACCCTGGTAAATTTAAAATCTACCAGGGTTAAATGCGGAAGATAGGACTTAAACAAATTTCCTTACACTGCAAACCCTCATAGAAAGAAGCTTTCCGCAAATCAGCTAATTGAGCTGTAACCAACTTGTTTTATTTATAGAAACAAAGCAAGTTCAATTTCATCCTCATCTTCATTTCCAGTTTCCCTAAAACCAAATTTATAATATAGATGCAGTGCAATGGAGTTATCTTTATTGCACATTAAAGCTGCTTTGTTAGATTGACCAAATGGTTTGGATGCAATATAATCCAAACATTTTCTTAAAGCAAGTCTATAATAAACACAAACGTGTAATTGTTTCCTATACAAAAACCATTGCGGGCAAACTGAAAAGTGCAACCAATTATTTTAACAATCGGGTAGGAGGTAGATAATTATTTTATCTACCGACCTCCCACACCACCGTACGTACGGTTCCGTATACGGCGGTTCCTTAGTTTTCACATACTTTCA